>JBKJSI010000394.1:0-3929 GCA_046595915.1 Pirellulaceae bacterium | reverse complement strand
TACTCGTATTCGCCATGATGACTCAAGATCATGTGCTTAAGCCGAAGCGCAAGTTCACTGGGAAAGGTTTCCTGCATCAGCTTCTCACAGGCCCGTAGCTTTTCCTCGAGCATGCCGATCGCGATCACGACGTGGCCCAATAGCTGCCCTTCGTCGGTGTAGCCTAATTCACGCTCATAGCTCAGTTCGACCGTCTTACCCATGTCATGCAGAAATGCGCCCATCAGAAGCATGTCGCCATCGAGCTCCGGATAGCGCGGCGCGACAACGCGGCACAATTCCATCAAGCTGACCACATGCTGAAGCAAACCACCTTTATAAGCATGGTGGTTCTTCACTCCCGCAGGCGCGGAAGTGAACCTCGCCATAAACGCTTCATCCATCAGAAAGCAATCGGCGAGGCTGCGAAGATGGAGATCATTGAGCCCGCGTAGCATCGTGACGAGCTTCTTGGCATAGTCATCAACGTCACCCGCTCCGAGAGTGACAAAGTCCTCTTCGATAATTTCCTTTTGATCGGCGCGCTCCACACGCGTCAAAATCAATTGCAGCGCACCGTTGTAAACCTGGGCAGCGCCTTGAACTCGGGCGTAGTCCCCATTGTCGACAACATGGTTCGTGCCCTCAGTGGCATTCCAAAGCATGGCGATCGCCGAGCCGGTCCGATCGGAGAGCCGCAACTTGAGGTAGAGATTGCCGTTTTTATTTGCCCTGAGCTGCTTTTCGGAAACGAGGTAAATCTCGTCGACCGCTTCACGGTCCGAAATTTCGCCAATGAACTGGCGTTTCATCAATATTGGCTCGCACAATGGTGGGAAACAGCCGAGTTTAACGGCCAATCGAGCGCAATGGCAGGCGGCATCGGCTCCCTAGAGGCAGCCGCAACTCCTTGCGAGCAAGGAAGTTGGAGAAAATTGTACGAAAACGGGCGCGAAGTCGCACTATTAAGGATGGACATCTGCTTACGCAGCGGATGGAAGTACGCGGTGACGGAGAGATAAGATGCGACTTACCCTGAGAACGATGTTGGCCTATTTGGATGAGCAGCTAGAGCAGCCCCAAATGGAAGAGATCGGCCAGAAGATCCGCGAGTCGGGCGTCGCCTCCGGCATGATCGATCGCGTTCGCACTTCGATGCGCAAACATCGCATGGAAGCACCGAAACTAGATGGTCGTGGCATTGGCAAAGACGCCAACAGCGTTGCCGAATATCTCGATAACGTCCTCGACAAGGAAGAAATTCCCGAGCTCGAGCAACTCTGCCTCAATTCCGACATGCATCTGGCGGAAGTCGCGGCCTGTCATCAAATCTTGAGCCAGCTTCCCAATGTCGAATTCGAAATCGACTCTGACTTCCGCGATCGCATCTACGACATACCCTCACGTCTTCAGGAGCGTGAAGAGGCTGTGAAGCCAGATGCGAATATTACCAGGCCAAAGTTGGCGACCGTGAAGGCGCCCATGGCCGATGGAGCGAAGAAAAAGAAGAAGAAATCACCTCAAGTCCCCGAGTATTTCAAAACGCAATCTCCGACGTCGCGCTCTTGGTTGCCGCTCATCCTCACTGCCGCGGTCGTGTTAATTGGATTGGGCTTGACCGCCTATGTGACTCGCGACCAATGGCTCAAGAACTTCACTCGGCAAACAGCGGCGACAATTCCGAAATCCAATGAGCCACGCGACAACTCAGCGACCGGAGCGGATCAAACTAAAGACGATAGCGCCGGTGGCGACTCAAAAGCGGACAAATCGGACCCGAAATTTGCAGCTGAAACCAAGTCAAATGAAGGTAACGAAGCGGAGATGAAATCCACCGAAAAGGAAAACGAAGCCGAGTCAGCTAGCGAGATTTCGTCGGATCCTGTCGTCACTGAAGGAATTGCGCCACCTCCGCCGCCGCCAGATGAAACGACGCCGATGCCTGAAGATGGCGGTGCTGCGGCTGCGCCAACCCTTTCGCAAACTCCGAAGATCGTTGGTGGCTCGCCAGCTGTGACATGGGATCTGGAGTCAAAAGGCTGGCGCCGCATCGGATTGAATGAGCCAATGCCCTGGGAAAGCGCCGCCGTTTTGGTCGGTACCCGCGTTGAGTGCAAATCGGTCGCCGGAGTACATGCAACCATCGTTGGGCCGAGCGAAGTACGCTTTGAAAAAGCCTCAAGCCAACAAGATGCAACCTGGGCGGTGGAATATGGCCGCTTGGTTTTCGATGCCAAGGAAGCTGGCGGCACGACCCTCAAAGCAAATCTTGCGGGTCGCGAAGTGGGGCTCAAATTTGTCAGCCCCGATGCTCAGGTGGCGGTCGAAGCATTTCGGCCGATGCCTCCCGGCGCTGATCCGGCCAATCAAGAAGAGTATCCTGTCGTCGTCATGCTCGATATTTTGCGGGGTGCGGTCGAAGTGAAAGTGGGCGAGACGGCGCAATTGATTGAAGCCGGCGCCGAGACCGCCGTGGTCGAAATCGATCCCACCGGGGCGATCAAGAAACTCGCGATGCGCGGCGCCCCACTCTGGGTCGATGAACAAACGGCAGGCGAAACCGCCAAGCAAGCCTCCAAGGAATTGAGCGAACACCTCTCCAATCCAAAGGAAGTGCTGTCGATCGCGCTCCAAGAGCTCGCCGCCGACAATCGCGTCAATGTTGCATCACTCGGCGCCCAGGCGCTTGCGCAACTCGGCCAGATCAAACCACTTTGCGATCAGATTCGCGATGTTCACTATCGTTTGGCTTGGCGATCAAACCATGTCTTTCTCAAAAAGCTGATGCAAGCGACGCCAGCAAGCGCCGACATGGTACGACTTCAACTCGATGAACACCTTCCTGCCGAAGAAAGCGCGGCGATCTACCGCCTGCTCTGCGGCTATACCAAGGATCAATTTACAGACGAAGGTCGCCAACTCATTGCCGGGCTCAAGAGCGAATCCTCGCTGCACCGCGTGTTGGCGTATCAAACGCTTGTCGACCTGGTTGGTCCCGGAGGCCGCAAGTATCAACCGGAAGACCCACCCAATGTTCGCGCCAAACACTTGCCAGCCTGGATCGAGGCGTTCGATGCGGGAAAACTGAAGGTGAAGGAATAGTTCCGCGTAATCACGCGGAAGCCATGGTTTAGCGCTAACCTAATAGCCGCGAATTGCTAAGATGCAATTTGTAGTTATTCCGTTAAGTGGCAAGGGTTTGCGGCGACCCAAAGGATGAAGAAAGACAACCCGCGTGGGCCAACAAGAGTGGCCCTCTCAGCGGGTATTTGGGATCGAGTCCTAGCACATGTTTTGAGAAATAAGCCTCGCCGAACCGTCGGTACGCTGCCCATACGGGTTAGGTCTCTGTTATGTTCGTCTACTTCCGAGTTGCGGACTCGAAGGAGCGATGTCGCTTCACGGACTCGAGGCCGTGCGACCGGCGCCCAATTTTGCCGCGATTGCACTAGGAAAAGCGAGTGAAGCGTCGCGTCGTTATAACGGGCTTAGGGGTTGTCACCTCCCTCAGCAGCCAAGTGGAAGACCTCTTTTCCCGCGTATTGGCGTGCGAAAGCGGAATTCACCTCCTCAAAATCTTTGACACTTCCAAGTTTGAGATCAAATTCGGCGGCGATGTCTGGGATTGGAACCCGACCACGCACATCGATTTTCGGGAAGTCAAAAGGCTAGATCGTTTCTCGCAATTCGCCATGGTGGCCGCACAAGAAGCTGTTGCTGATTCGGGACTCGATTTCAGCAAAGAAGAACCCTATCGCTGCGGCGTCGTCATGGGGTCGGGCATCGGCGGACTCAACGAGATTGAAGACCAGCTCTGCAAATTGTTCAAAAAGGGGCCCGAGCGGGTCTCTCCAACGAGTGTCCCACGGCTCATGCTCAATGCGGCGGGCGGAAACATCTCCATCAAATTCGGCCTCCGTGGCCCGAATAGCACCGTCGCAACCGCTTGC
>JBKJSI010000725.1:0-6171 GCA_046595915.1 Pirellulaceae bacterium | reverse complement strand
AATCGAATCTTGTCAACTTTCCCAACACTCTCGCCCAACAAGTAGACCTCAGCATTCGTTTTAAGGCTGCCAAGTTCCTCCTGGGACACATAAACGTCATAAGGGAGTCGAGGAACGAACGTGTCGTACACAAAGATGTACGCCAAGATCGAGCCCAACGCCACGACAATTACCAGCAGTAGAAACAGCCCCACAATCCAGTTCACATGTCGGAGGCGGAAGCTCTCGGTCATAGGGAGTTCTCCGCGAAGAGTTCATCGCCTCGCTTCGTATAGATTTGTGGCTGGGGCAGATCAGGAGCGCTCGGAGGCGTACCGCGATCAGTTACCCATAGCGCCCCTGCGCCCGCCCGTCGATGATCATCTACCGCATCGGCTAGCAGATGGACGGAATTGGACGAGACATTCCGCTCAGGATGTTCTAGCAGCAGCAAACGAGGCGACTGCATGCAAGCGCGAATCCATTGGCAAATCTTCAACTGATCTAGGGGGACATTTTGCGATCGAATGCGAGGAATATCCTTGTAACCAAATCGGCGGCACCATTGCAGCGCTTCGGCGATCAGCATTTGATCCGTTTCGTTGGAATGATATCGGCTCGCGAGCAGGATGTTGTCGAGCATCGCGATATTGCTGATCCAGGCATGTTCGTCAAAGACGCGGCCCATCTTTCCACGAGCCTCAACAGCTTCGAAATCGGTTAACGCGGACCACGGTCTGCCGCGAAACTCGACAACCCCGGATCCCGTCGTCAGAAGTCCCTGGGCCAGGCTTGCAAAGGGGGAATTTTGATGGCCAGGTTCGACATGAATCACCACCAGCGCGCGTTCGTCGATTACCAACGACACTTTGCGGATCGGTGAATAAAAGGAGTCCGCGCTGGGCGTACTTGCGTCCTGCATGCGGATGATCGGGTTAACGGCCGGGCCGGTGACCATTACTTAAAGGACTTCCCAAATGAGGAATTTTCGGTCTGCAAGGAGCGATAAAATCGCGTTGACGACGAAGTAGGCAGTGAGGGCGGAAACTCCAGAGGAACTTGCGAGCCGAGGAACATCGGTCGCCGCTCGTCCCGCTTTGAGCCCTTCCGTCGTGACAATGGCTCCAATGAAAAGTCCAGTAACGAGTGTCTTCGAGAAAAAGAAAACCGCGTCGCTGGCTTCCAGCTTGCTAAGCATTCCTCGTGAAAACTCGCCGATGTCTTCGGAAATGGCGCCCGTCGCGAAGCCAACCCAATACGCGCTGCCATAAAGGGCAACTAGCACGATCATGGCCAGCGATAGAATTGAAAGCGAAGTGGCAATAACGCGTGGCATGACGAGGTAGGTCATCGGATCGATGCCTTGCCCCTCGAGGACATCGATTTCACCGAGTACGCGCATGTTCGCCATCTCTGTGGAAATGGCGATGCCACTGCGTCCAATGACGAGCAGATTCGCGATCAGCGGGGCAATTTCGCGGACCACAATTTGCAACAAGAAGGGAGCAATATTGCTAAACGTTCCGCCATAATCGCTGAGATACTTCGCGGCCTGCACGATCAGGATGATGCCCACGGAGAACCCCATGCTGATCGCCATCCGGCTGCCATCGATCGCCGTGAAGAGCATCTGCCGCATGAAGACGTCACGGACAGCGCGATTCCTGAACATCGTGGAAGGAAAGAGAACCACCGCGCCCGCGATCACGGAGAGGATGAAGATGATCCGCCCCACATACTGGAGTGCGGCCGTCCCGATCCATCCAAGCGTCACATAGGCGCCATAGCGAGTGGAGCGTAGCGCCACAGCGAAGGATCGCGATGTTCTTCCGCGTGCCATTGCCAGCGCCTCTGTGTTCTTGCGCTCCGCCCCACCTAGGGCGGAGACCTTCCGCGCGAATCGGTCCGAAATGGCTCATCGGGCCGTCAACAGCGGTAGATTCGCTACATTCAGCAGCGACGGAATATTTTGCCTAATCGGAACTTGAATTTGGCAGCGCGAGTCGCCAAAGTGGCAGATTGGCTCAAGTGTCTCGGTGAGGTTTGTGCTAGCGTAAAACTTCACCCTCCTCGCGCGGGCCCGAATATGCTCGAGATGTCCTCTCCAGGTGAAAAATGGCGGAACCGGTTAACACAGGCCCCAAATGTCGGCTGACGTACGAAACCACCGCGGATGAGTCGCGGACGGGCGTAACGAGTGTTCAGCCCAAAGAAGGCGCTGCGGAAGTCGCACCGCCAACCGTCCCGGCCAAAATGACGCGAGAAGTAGAAGTGACAACCTTTCCGGCCATTCTCGGTCGCGCCAAGGATTGTCAGTTTCTCATCCCGCTCGATGAACTCAGCACTTCTCGGCAGCACGCCCGACTCGAATTCGCTGGCGGTCGTTGGGAAATCGTCGACCTGCAAAGCCGTAACGGAACGTTCGTCAACGACAAGATGATATCGCGCCAAGTCCTCCGCTCCGGCGACAGAATAAAGCTCGGGTCATTTGAAGTGAGTTTCTCAAGTAGCGACGCCCCCTACACCGCGCCGCCCATCCCCGACGAACCCGTCAACGTCGCGGCCTCGATCGATCTCCGCGGTCTCGGCAGTTCAATGCGAGACCCGACGCCGATGACCGGGCCGATCTCGGCGGAACAATCGATCATGGGGCAGTCCCTGCGACTGCCGATTACCTGGGGCATCAGCATCTTCGAAAAGGTGACCGAGGCGCTGCTGACCTGCCCCACGCTCGACGAAATCTGCGAACGCATCTTGCTCGGCGCCACCCAGGCGCTCCCCTGCGATCGCAGCCTTCTGATGTTGCGTAATCAATATACGGGCCAGCTCGAGATCCGCGCCCGCTGGGCTAAGCATGGCGACGCGGAGTCGATCCGCATGAGCCAGCAGGTAGTCAAGCGAGTGCTCGAGCAAAAGCAGTCGTTGCTGATTGATGACGCCGCGGCCGAGAACTTCACCTCCGAGAGTCTGATGGCCGCCAAAGTCATGTCGGGCATGTGCGCGCCGCTGATTCGCGAGGACCAGGTGCTGGGCCTGATCTACATGGATTCGCCGCGCCGTAAGGCATTCCGCACCGAGCAATTGGAACTCTTAACGGGCCTCGCGCTGATGATCGCCGTGGCGCTTCAGCAAGATCGACTCAAACGCGAAATGGAAGAGCAACGCAAGCTCAAGGAATGGTTCGAGCGCTACGGCGGCGCGCCACCCCCGGATGCCTCGATGGAAGCGTCGCTCAGCGTCAATCACATGCTCGCCCAATCGCGCGAGGTGAGCGTGATGTTCGCCGACCTCTCAGGCTTCACGAGCATGTCCGAATCGCGCGATCCCGAATCGATCGTGCAGATCCTCAATGCGATCTTCGAGCGATTTACACAAGCGGTATTCGACCAGTCGGGCATGCTCGATAAATTCCTCGGCGACGGCCTAATGGCGGTCTTTGGCATTCCGCTTTATCGAAGCGAAACAAGCGGCGAATCAGAACATGCGTCACGGGCGATTCGCGCCGCCTTGGCGATGCAGACGGCGCTCGATGAATACAACCTGGAACATGCGACGGTCGCACCGCTGCGACTACGAGTGGGGATTAATTCGGGCGGCGTTTTGCTCGGGGATATTGGGAGCGTGAAGCGGAAGGATTACACGGTGATCGGCGATACCGTGAATGTGGCGAGCCGGCTCGAATCGAGCATCGCCCAGCCGGGACAGGTAGTGGTGGGGCCGCGGACGAAGCAGCTGGCGGAGAACCAGTTTTTGTTTCAAACGCTGCCGCCTGCGAAGGTGAAGGGAAAGTCGGAATTGATTCAGGCCTACGCAGTGGACCGGGCAGCTTTCATGATGAAGCAAGATGGAAAGTGAGGGCTTTGGGCGGGCGTTAAAGAGGATCTATTAGTCGAGGGTACGCTCTTGCGTGCTCTCGATGATCAACCCATCGTCGCCCCCAATCCCGCACCATCTCCACCGATCTGATGGCCTCACTTGGGCGTGTACTTTTCCAAAATGCGCGGCGATTCCTTCTCCCACCAATCATTCCAAAAACCCAATTCTTCATCGATCGAAGCGCCCGGAATCGGTCTCACTCCACACCACTTCGCGAGAGCCGCTGAAAGAGATTTCTGATACGCCTCGTGCGCCGCCTCAGCCTCCGCTGCGGTCAATGCTCCTGGCGATCCCTTCTCCTTCGACCGAACAAGCTGATTCACGACAATCGGCATATCTCGTTCGTCGCTCAATTCCGTTAAGAGATCGATGAGATCCTTGCGAGTGGGGTGTGCGTAAGTCCGGGGCTCAAAAAAACTACTGATAAGGATCGCGCCCAAACGCGGATGCGCTGCAAACTGCTTACGCAGCGTGTCAATGGTTGGAACCTCGTGGTCAATGTTCCGCCCCTTCATCTCCAATTCTGGACGATATCGCCATAGATTCACATGTAGTTCCACTGCTGCCATGGGATTTTTTGCAAACTCGAGCTCCAGTTCATGCTTGCGAATAGCATCGCTCCAATGCTGAGCCGCGTTCAACTTAGTTTCGCGGGGATTCGACCAATTCAGTTCCGATTGCGCTCTCACAAATGACTGCGCCGCCTTGGCAAAGTAATGGTTTCGCGAAAGAACACGCCAATACTGCATCCACTCGCCCAACTGCATTGGTCGCGTCTTCTGATCAATCCGCGCTTCCCAATGCTCAATCGTGTTGAAAGCAGGCTCAGGATGGTCTACCGTTGGCGGTTGATCGGACCGCAAACGATCGCCGGGCTGGATATGGCTCGCACTCCAGTGCTCCGCGATCACCGCTTGCTTCTCAGGATAGTAATCAACGATTTTTTTCAATGCGGAATTACAAGCGGATCGAATTGCCTCGCTAGATCCCCTTCCAACCTCGCTTGGACGATTAGGGCGAATCCCTCCCTGTGGCTTTGGCTGCAGCGGCTCCACGAGTTTTTTCGCTAGATCGCGGGCCAGCACCTTTTCACCGATGATTTCAAGCACTTCGAATTCCACAAACCGGGCGGCCAGGTTCTTCTCGTCAGCAAAGGGAAGAAGCTTCAGTACGTCATCCTTCTTGGAGAGATTCGCTAGCGCTAACGCCTCGATCATTCGCATCGTCCCCAGCGGTGTGGGAACGCGGCCATTAGCGTCGCGATATCCCGCGTCAATGCACTTCATCGCCAGATCCCATCGCCCCGTCGCTGCTAAGTAGTCCACCAAGAGATATTCGCGGGCCGACCAAGGCTGATCATTGATCTCCTTGGGAAGTTCACATCCCGATTTCACAAAATGATCAGCCGCCTCCTCAAGCTTGCCTTTCGCGGCGAGCGCCAGCGCAGCCAAATTCTCGACCTGATGCATTTGCTTCGGCTGATTCTTGCGTGCGCGATCGAGCAGAAAACCGAGGTCGTCAAATCGTTGCGCCCGAATCAAGTCAAGGTAGACCGGCTGCGAAGGCACAAATTCACTTGCCTGCGGAGTGGAGCCTAACCCAATCACAATCTGCAGGGCTCGCGCCGCCTCGCGATCCTTCATTCGCTTGGCCAAATCTTCATACAGCTCAAGTGCAAAGCCCTGATCCGCCATTTCGGCTCGCTGACGAAAATAGGCTTCGTCATCAGGCTTGAGTTCGATCGCTCGACGAATGCACAAATCCGCCATCAGATCCGATTCGCGGTCCAGCAAAAATGCTATCCCCGCCCAATACTCACTCTGGAGCGGTTTAGCTCGAAGCAACCCGAGCATTTCCCCAATACCACGATCACCTCTCGTGTCACGCTCCGCGCTAATTCGTAAAACATGCAGCCTCGCAACGTCCGGCGAATCTAATTCATCTTGAGGCGTTGTTTGCACAATTTCTGCGGGCATTGCCTTGCCCGCATCAAGTGAGTCGAGGTACGCCATCTCCGCCGCAATAATCCGCTTGGAGTTCGAATTCCACCAGTCGCGCCAAAAAGCAAGCCGCTTCTCCGGATCATTTTCAGGACAACTCGCCTTCGTCAGTTTCTCCAGCGACGAGTGCAAACGATCCCACGCCGCGACGTCCGCTGCCGAAGGCGCTCGCTTGTTCACGACGTGCATACCCACATGATGCTGGAGGCAGTTAATCAGGAAAATGGCGTCCGCCTCATTGCCTCCTGCTGCAATCAAGGTAAAGGGCAGCGGATACTGAATCGGTGAAGCCAAGGCCAAAATCGCCACGCCAACG
>JBKJSI010000471.1:0-6911 GCA_046595915.1 Pirellulaceae bacterium | reverse complement strand
GTTGAGATCGCGTACGCCAAGCACCGCCCGTTCGAGCGTGTAGGACTCATATCGGAGCGATTCACATGCCTTGGCGAATTCAGCGGAAAGCGTTTTCCCATACTCTTCCAGATTGCGCAGCGCCTGTTGGGCGCGTTTGAAACTTGCTTGGGCGACATCGTGAAGATTTTCACGTCGCGTTTCAGATTCAGTCGAGATCACCGCTCCAACATCGTGCTCCACGTCCCGAAAGGCCAATCGCGATTTGTCGGAAAACACCTCGCGAGTTTTTTCGGCCAATGCATGGCGAGCTTCCTTGAGCCTTCTCGAAAGAAACGCATCCTCCAGCACAAACCGGGTGAATTCCTCTGCGACCCGAAGTCCCTCGGTAGCTCGATTCAGATTCGCGTCGAGGATGCGTAACGCCTGCGCATTTTCCTTTGCGGCGTCACTTTGTTTTTCCAAGCTCATCTTTGAATTGCCATTTTGGCAGTCGCCAACGATTTATTGCCGAGCCAATGTCGCTTGCTACCAAACAAGCTTACGGGGTATCCTCCCCAGGTTGCCGCGCTCGCGATGAACGCCTGTGCGGAGCAAGGATGCCGGCGACTAAACCAATGCCCAAAAGTGCCTATCTTACATGCTTATGGCCAGGATTGGCTCGCATCTGGTGGGCTGGCGATTTGCGTTCGCTTTTCATTGCGATCCTGTTCGGCACTTTGCTTAATTGCGTCGCTTATTTCAGTGCTTTTCCGAAGTTCGGCGTCGCGGAAACTTACATCATGCTCGGCTGGGTCGCGATCATCTCCTGGTGGGGAGCTTCGATTCATTCGGCGCTTTCTGAGCTCCCATTCCTCATGGGTATGGCAGTGAAGCTAGGTAAGCCGGGGGATTTGGCGGAAGCTCAGGTTGCATACCTGAAGCGGGACTTCGTCGCGACAGAAAGCATTATCGGCAAGATACTTACAACCGAGCCAGGTGACCCTGCGCCGCGATTGTTGCTTGCGGCGACCTATCGCCAAACCGGCCGAATTTCGGAGGCACGGGGTTTGCTATCCTCCTTACAACGGGAACCAGCCGCATTTGCATGGCAGTTCGAGATAGAGGCCGATCTTGCCCGACTAGAGCGGCTGGAAAAGGCGACGCCTCCAGAGGTTTCTTCCTCGCCGGAAGTCGAATCCAAACCTAGAGTCGTAAAGGCGTCTTCCGCAGGCGAACCCTCGGCGACCGTTGCGCGCCGAGCGACGCGTAGGGCGGCCTGATTTTGCCGATTTTCCTGATTTTCACGCCAAACACCCGGATGACCTCCCAGAGCTAAATTGAGGGAACGATTGAGGTCACCCACCTTGTCCAAACGTCGCAATTGCGAAAGATTGCGCAGTGAGACGAAACAACCCATAAGGGGCAGAGAAATATGTACGAGCGATTTACCGATCGCGCCCGCAAGGTGATGCAGCTTGCCAATCAGGAAGCGCAGCGCTTTAACCATGAGTACATTGGCACCGAGCATATCCTGCTTGGCCTCGTGAAAGAGGGCAGTGGCGTCGCCGCCAACGTCCTTAAAAATCTCGATATCGATCTTCGCAAGATTCGACTCGAAGTGGAAAAGCTTGTCCAAAGCGGACCTGAGATGGTCACCATGGGCCGGCTGCCGCATACGCCGCGCGCGAAGAAGGTTACTGAATATGCGATGGAAGAGGCCCGCAACCTCAACCACAACTACGTCGGCACCGAACATGTGCTGCTTGGCCTCTTGCGCGAGCAAGAAGGCGTCGCCGCTCAAGTGCTGATGAACCTCGGCCTCAAGCTCGAGGAAGTCCGCGAAGAAGTGCTGAACCTCCTGGGTCACGGTATCGAAGGTGGCGAGAGCAGCGAACGTGGTGGACGCGAAACCGCGCCCTCCGAATCGGCAGCGACCGGCAGCGGCAAGCAAGGCTCATCGAGCCGCTCGCGAACGCCAGCTCTCGATAGCTTTGGCCGCGATCTCACTGAACTCGCTCGCCAGAACAAGCTCGATCCGGTTATCGGTCGCGAAAAAGAAATCGAGCGGGCGATCCAAGTCCTTAGCCGCCGCACCAAGAACAATCCCGTGCTGCTCGGTGAAGCGGGCGTTGGCAAGACCGCCATCGTCGAAGGCTTTGCTCAGCGCGTCATCAGCGGCAACGTCCCTGAAAATCTGGCTGAAAAGCGAATTGTCGTTCTCGACCTCGCCATGATGGTCGCTGGTACGAAGTATCGCGGTCAGTTTGAAGAACGCATCAAGGCGGTGATGAACGAAGTTCGTCGCGCTAAGAATACGATTCTCTTCATTGATGAGCTTCATACTCTGGTTGGTGCAGGCGGTGCGGAAGGCGCGATCGACGCTGCCAACGTTTTGAAGCCAGCTCTGGCACGCGGCGAAATCCAGTGCATTGGCGCCACGACGCTCGACGAGTACCGCAAGTACATCGAGAAAGACAGCGCTCTCGCTCGCCGCTTCCAAGAGATCATTGTCGAACCTACGAGCAAAGAGGAAACGATCCTCATCCTCAAGGGCCTTCGAGAGCGTTACGAAGAGCATCATCGCGTTCAGATCACCGACGATGCGGTTGCCGCCGCCGTCGAGTACTCCGAGCGCTATATCACCGCTCGCTGCCTGCCCGATAAGGCGATCGACGTGATCGACGAAGCGGGCGCTCGCGTTCGCCTTCGCGCCATGACCTTGCCCAAGGATGTCAGCGACATCGATGAGCAGGTCGAGAAGCTCAACAAGGAAAAAGAGGAAGCCGTCGCCAACCAAGATTTCGAACGCGCCGCCGCGCTTCGTGATCAGGCCGACAAGCTCAAGAAAAAGAAAGATCAGATTGCCAAGGAATTCCGTGACAAGTCGCGCGAGACCGATGGCGTCGTCGACGAAGAGATCATTGCCGAAGTCGTCTCCAAGATGACGGGCATTCCGCTCACGCGGCTCTCGACCGAAGACACGGTCCGCCTCATGAAGATGGAGGAAGAGCTCCATAAGCGCGTCATCAGCCAAGACGAAGCGGTCAAGCAAATCGCCAAGGCCGTTCGCCGCAGTCGCGCGGGTCTCAAAGATCCGAAGCGCCCGACGGGCTGCTTTATCTTCGCTGGTCCTACGGGTGTCGGTAAAACCTTGCTTGCCAAGGCGCTCGCCAACTTTATGTTCGGCGACGACGACGCGCTCATTCAGATCGACATGAGCGAGTACATGGAAAAGCACAACGTTAGCCGCTTGATCGGCGCTCCGCCGGGCTATGTCGGCTACGAAGAAGGCGGCCAGCTCACGGAGAAGATCCGTCGCCGACCTTATGCGGTGGTGCTCCTCGACGAAATCGAGAAAGCCCATCCCGACGTCTTCAACATGCTCCTGCAGGTGATGGAAGAAGGCCGCTTGACCGATAGCTTCGGTCGCAACGTCGACTTCCGAAACGTGATCTTAATCATGACCACGAACGCAGGCGCGGAAGCGATCAAGAACGAAAGCGCATTCGGCTTCCAAAAAGCCGATGGCGACGCTTCGTACGAAAACATGAAGGAACGCGTGAACGATCAGATCGGCCGCGTCTTCCGACCCGAGTTCCTCAACCGTTGCGACGACGTGATTATCTTCCGTCATCTCACGAATAAGGATCTCGGTAGCGTGATCGATCTGGAACTCTCTAAGATTTACGGTCGAATGCTCGAGCGCGGCTTCAAGCTCGAAATGACCGAGGAAGCAAAGCTGTTCCTGATCGAGAAGGGCACGAATCTCGATTTCGGCGCCCGTCCGCTTCGCCGAGCCGTCGAGAGCTTCGTCGAAGATCCACTCTCGGAAGAACTGCTCCAGGGCACGTTCCAAGGCGCCGATCGCATCATGATCGATGCCTTCAAGAACGAGAAGGGTAAGGCGATTCGCCTTGCGTTTGTGCCTGTGAAGAAGGAATTAGCCGCGCCGGTGGCCGCGGGCGCAACCTAAGCGATTCTTCATCGAAAACTGAATAACCTCAAATGCCTTCGGCCTTTTGGTCGAAGGCATTTTTTCTTGGGCGTCATCAAGATTCTCGGACGACGAATCCAGAAGCGGTTGAGCGTCATCTAAACAGCTATACTAAATGCCGCCTTCGACCTGGGAGCCAGCCATGCTGCGCGGACTATTTCATCGCGGTTTCTTTGTCGTTCTGACACTCTGCGCTACTGCAGAGGCTTTTGCCCAAAAAAAGGAAAGTTACGAAGATCTCCGTCGTCGATTGGTCAACGATGTGCTTATTCCCGCAGGCATCAAGCACAAAGGAGTGCTAAAGTCGATGCTTGACACGCCTCGCCATGAGTTTTGCGCTCCCAAATCGCGCCCGTATGCTTACAACGACGTGGGCTTGCCGATTGGAGACAAGCAGACGATTTCATCGCCCTTCATTGTCGCCTATATGACTGAGGCGCTAGACCCGCAACCAACTGATAAAGTTCTCGAGATCGGCACAGGAAGTGGATTTCAAGCAGCGATCCTCAGTCCGCTCGTTAAGGATGTTTACTCGATCGAAATCGTCGAATCCTTGGGTAAAAACGCAGCTAAACTGCTTGAGAAACTTCACTACAAAAATATCCACACGAAGGTCGGCGATGGATATCAGGGTTGGACCGAACACGCTCCCTTCGACAAGATTATTGTCACTTGCTCGCCAGAAAAGCCGCCGCAGCCACTGATCGATCAACTCAAGGAAGGCGGTCTCATGGTCATTCCTGCCGGTGAGCGATTCAATCAGATGCTCTACCTGATGACCAAGAAAGACGGCAAGCTCGAACCGAAGATGTTAATCCCCACGCTTTTTGTCCCCATGACCGGCCGTGCGGAAGAGACGCGTGAAAAACTGCCCGACCCAGCCAAGCCCGTTGTCGGCAACGGTGATTTTGAGGCGCCGCTCGAAGAAGGAAAGACTTTCATCCCTGGCGGCTGGTACTACGAACGAGGGCAGGAGTTGGTACAGGATTCCTCTGCGCCCCAAGGTAAGCAATACATCAAGTTCAAAAATGATGTTCAGGGGCGATGGACCCATATTCTCCAAGGCTTTCCGGTCGACGCCAAAAAAATCGCTGCGCTCGATCTATCGATGCAGGCATCCTGCAAGGATGTAGCTAAGGGCAGGGAAGAAGATGAGTTGCCAATGCTCTCCATTACTTTTTACAACGAAAATGTCCAGGAAGTCTCTACGAGCCACCTCGGTCCGTTCATGGGGACTCAGGCCTGGAAGCGATATGAGTCGACTGTTAAAGTTCCTTCTGCCGCCCGCTCGGCGATCGTCCGCATCGGCATGTTCGGCGCGACCGGCGAGACGAGTTTCGACGACATTTCGATGCGCGTCGTCCCGCGAAAATAGTCCATACTCTCCAGTCAGCAAAGGCGTCCGCGTTTGCGCGTCATCATTGAATCCTCGCCTGAGGCCGCCAGCCATCTCGCCGCGAATCTCTTCACTCGATTGATCCAGACCAAGCCGAATTGCGTGCTAGGCTTGGCGACCGGCTCGACTCCCGAGCGGCTTTATCGCGAACTGATTCGCCGCCATCAGGAAGAAGACGTTAGCTTCGCCCGCGTCACGACCTTCAACCTCGATGAATACGTCGGCCTGCCGCCGGGGCACCCGCAGAGCTATCGCTCCTTCATGCATGGCGCTCTCTTTAGCCACATTGATGTCGAGCCGGCCAATACGCACATTCCCGACGGCCACGCTCTCGATCTCCACGCTGCCTGCCGCTCGTATGAGCAAAAAGTCCGCGACTCCGGCGGTATCGATCTTCAGGTGCTGGGCATCGGAGGGGATGGCCACATCGCGTTCAATGAACCCGGCTCCTCGCTCGGTAGCCGCACCCGCGTCAAAGCGCTCGCCCGCGAGACAATCCGCGACAACGCCCGTTTTTTCGGTTCTGAAGAGTTGGTACCCCGCATCGCCCTCACCATGGGCGTGGGCACTATCCTTGAAAGCCGCGCCTGCGTGCTTTTGGCTTTTGGCGAATCGAAAGCCAGAGCAATCGCCGCTGCCGTCGAAGGCCCGGTCACCTCGCAAGTCACTGCTTCCGCGCTTCAGTTGCACCGCGATGTCTCCGTCATAATCGACGAAGCCGCCGCGTCGCTGCTGACGCGCAAAGACTATTACCGCGATGTCGAAAACGTCCAGCGAATGCTCGAAGCGGGCAAGCGACAGCAGTTCGGAGTCGCTCAAGAATGAGTGATTTGGAAAGCCCTTCGCCTGAGCCTCAAGAAGAGCCCGGAATCAGCTGGACGCTGATCGGCGTCATCATCGTGATCTTCCTCTGCTTCACGATTATCCCGGCGCTGATTTTCTTTTCAGATCGCACTGTTTCCGCGCCAAGGTGAACAACCAATCGCGGCAAAAGGAGCCCACTACGGCGACCTCGAATCGCTAAAGTCAGAGCCAGTCATTCTTTACCGTGATCAGGGAAGTGAGTATGGTTATTAGGGTAGTGCTTGAGGGTGCAGCGGATTGTCAAGATATCAAAATAGCACTCTAGGGAGCCATTTATGGGCATAGTGCTGAATTCTCGAAGTTGGGCGGACAGTAAATTGCACCTCGAAATTCCCGTCGATGAGCCAAATCAGGAATTTGTCGTGGAAATTCAGGTGCATCCCAAACTACCTGCGAGAAAAGGTTGGCCCTCCGGGTACTCCGAACTTTTCGGCTCGATCGATGATGAAACGTTCACCGTTCACCCGCAACCGCCGATGCCGCCGACATTGGATATCGAATGATCTATCTCCTCGATTCCAATGTATGGGTCGCAATTCTCCGCCGCCAACACCCTCAGGTTGCGCATCGCTATGGGACGCTCACTCCGGACGATGTTCGCTCTTGTTCGGTGGTTGTTGCGGAACTTCGATACGGTTGCTTGAAAAGCGCAAATTCGCACTCTAACCGAACGATTCTTGATGCATTGCTTGCTCC
>JBKJSI010000458.1:0-4556 GCA_046595915.1 Pirellulaceae bacterium | reverse complement strand
GATCTACACGGCCTTGGTGAGACTATTAATCCTGAATCGGGGTATATCGTTACCCGCAACCCCGATTCCGTTTTTGATCCCGATGGCGCATTTGTGCGGACAGATCGCTTGAAGAAGGTCGTGTCTAGTCGTGGCTTCAAGAACGAATTGCCCGATCTCGTGATAGAGGTGGTCTCTCCAAGCCAATCACGAAATGAACAACTCGAAAAAGGACGCCGCTGGATCAAAGCGGGTTGCGAAGTCGTTTGGGTCGTCGACCCAGAAGCAAATCAGATCGTTGTGCTTGAAGGTGATTCTGTTACGGTCCTAAGCGAAGGCCAGGAACTGACGGCGCCTCGTCTATTACCCGGGTTTAGCTTGAAACTGGAGGATCTGTTTCGTATGCCGAGCTAATTACTCCTACTTCCGCACCATGAAGAACTTTCGAACCAACTGCTGGGGTGGAGCAGGCGCAGCATAAGTCGCCAGAAAGCCAATCAAGAGCGAGAGCGTCATCGAGGCAATCGAAGGGTCAAAGCCCAGCGGTCGGATAGGTTTCTCTAACGAGCCATTGAAGTAGTAGCCCAAGAGGTAGAGCGCCGAGTGGGTCACGAACCCGCCGAGCATGCCGCAGATGAAACCGGTGCGGTTCAGGCGGGGCCAGTAGAGCATCAGCATTACGGGAAATAGGAAGCAGGAGGAGATACCAGTGCCGGTGAAGATAATCAGGGTCTGCAAAAATTGCGGAGGGTAGAGTGCGAGCGCAGTCGCAATGGTCCCGACCGCCGCCGTGGCGAAGAAGGAAAGCCATTTGGCTTTGGCTTCAGTGATGTTGGGATTGATCGAGCCTTGATAAAGATCGCGAACGAAGGCAGAAGAGATCATTAGCAAGAAGCCGGAGACCGTCGACATTACGGCGGAGAAGGGCGCAGCCAGGATCACGCCGCCGAGCCAGGGCAGGCCTGCCAGGCGCGTTACATGGCGCGAGAGCATTGGCATGATGCGGTCTTGGTCTCCTTCGAGGCCGGGTAGCACAACGGGGGAGATGGCAAAGATGATCACGAGGCCGAAATAGATCAAGCCGAAATAGAGCGTCACCGTTGCCAGTCCAGTGCGGATTGATTTGGTGTCCTTCACGGCCATGAGGCGAAGCATATTGCTCGGCTGGCCCGTGGTGGAAAGCGTCCACATGAGGAACATCGATATCGCCATCTGAATGGGCAAAAAGCCACTCGCATCATCGCCTCGGTAGCCGGGGCCGCGCAGGCGATCGCCGGGACTCGGAGTTTGCAAGATCATCGGTTCGATTGCAATGACTTCGAGTCCACGAGCCTTGGCGTAAGTTTCCTTGGGAATCGTTGCGAGGTTGTATTGGTATGCGCGAACCTTCACTTTTTGGTCGACGGCTTTGGCGAGCGATTTCGTTTTGAACAACTCTCCCTTAGGAGTACGTATCCAAGTGAAGGGGGCGACTTGACCTTTGGCGTCAATATCTTCGTTCGTGACTCGCAGCACGAGATCGACTTCACGCGGTGGGGCTTGCTCGCGCATCACGGTTGAGGCTTTTTCCATGCCGCCTGCAGCGCTGATGGTAAGCGGGATAAGGAGGAGCACGCCGACGGCCATGACAAATGCCTGAAGAATGTCAGTCCAAACAACGGCATGGAAGCCGCCGTGGGAGGTGTAGGCGACGACCGAGATGGCAAAAGCAAGGAGACAGATTGCATACGAGGCGGAAGCGCCCGGGAGGAGTGTTTGGAACCAACTCGATTCTTCGATACTCCTCGAGGCGGTCTGCATGGCCGGAACATCTTGCATCATCGTTTCGAGGACGAGTGCGCCTGCTTTGAATTGGGCAACGAGGTTGAAGCCGATGAAGAAGAGAATCAAATAGGTTCCAAGCAGCGCCGCGGTGCGGCTTTGCAGGCGGGCGGCGATGAGGTCGGGCATGGTGATCGCATTAGCTTGGCGGGCCATTTGATTAATGCGTTTGCCGAGGAGGCCGACCGCGAGAAGCGGAACGACCATGTACCCCGCAATCCAAAGTCCTGTGACCCAGCCGTAGGTGTAGACGAAGGCGGGAAAGCCGAGAAAGGTGCCGCCGGAAATGGCCGTCGCCGCGAAAGTGAGTGCGAAGGCGAAAAATCCTAGCGACCGACCTCCCAGAAAATACTCGTTCATGAACGATTTCGATTGGCGGACTTTCGCGGCGAGCCAACCGAGGAAAAGAACGGCGAAGGTGTAGGCGACGAAGACGATGAGGGTCGAGTAGTCGCCGCTAGGTTCGGCTTGTTGCGCGAGCAAGAAAAGAGGTTTCATGTTCGAACCTCCGAACCATTGTCGGAAGACGCCGCTTCACCCGGCGTGTCATGATCGGTCATGTAGAAGAGCGCGAAGAGAACTGAAATGATGGTCGCGGCTCCCCAGGGTGCTGCAACGCCGATCAAGAACCATTGTGGGATGCCCCAGATCAGCGCGATGGGCGTGTTCTTGTCTGCGGGGTAACCGAAGTAAAAACTCACGCCGATCGTGTAGCACAGCATGAGCGCGAAGAACGCCAGGATGATCCAGAGTTCGCGAAGCGACGCGAGGTAGGTGGGATCCCAAGTCCAGTCATCCCCTTGGGATGCTGGAGCGGATTTGGATTGCGCCATGAAAGTGGTGCGCCGGGGGGAGAATGGCGGGCGAGGCGGGATCGCGATTGTAGGTCGTCCAAATTCCCGCCGCAATCACGCGGCATGCTCCTGACCAAGACGGACTAGACGTGTGCTGTCGCCGAAGTTGTTCTCGCCTGCGACAAGATCCTCTCAATGAGCCGATTTTTGTTGATCGGTTTGGTTTCGTAGTCGCTGCACCCGGCGGCGATGCACTTATCGCGTTCACCGTTCAGGGCGTGGGCAGTTAGCGCGATGATGGGACCGCGATAGCCCTTTTCTCGCAGTAGCGAGGTCGCCCCGTAGCCATCGAGAATAGGCATTTGCATGTCCATCAGAATGACGTCGAATGGTTGGCCCGCGCCTTCTGCTTGGATCGCAGCGTCCGCAGCGAGTTGGCCGTTTTCGACGATGGTGACTTCGGCGCCTGCTTTTCGTACCACATGTGCGATGAGTCGCTGATTATCGGGGCCATCCTCTGCGAGCAGAATTCGAAAGCCATGGAGAGGTTTGATCTGCGCCGCAGAAACGTTGTTTGCGACGAGATGTTCTTCACGGCCACCAGCGGCGATTGAGTCACAGGACGATGTATCGGCAGCTAGTCGAATTGGCAGCGATAGCCGAAATCGAGTTCCGACGCCGGGGCTGGATTCGACAATCACGACATCTCCGCCCATGAGCTGAGCCAAGCGGCGACTGATTGTGAGTCCGAGACCGGTGCCGCCAAATCGGCGGCCCATCGAGGCATCGGCTTGAATGAAAGGGTTAAAAAGGAAAGTTTGCTGTTCGGTTGTCATCCCGATACCCGAATCGACGATTTCGATTTCGAGTTGCGGAGACTCCCCGCCCGAATCACGGGCGAGTAAATGGACTGCGCCCTTTTCGGTGAACTTGATGGCGTTTCCGACGAGGTTGATAATGATTTGGCGAAATCTTGTTGGATCGCTGATGATTGCCGGTGGTAGGTCTGACTCGAGTTCCAATTGTAGCTCAAGTCCCTTTTCTTCGGCCCGAGCGCGCATCAGGGTGACGACTTGTTCGACGATCTTTTGTGGATTGCATGCCATCCATTCGATTTGCAACTTGCCCGACTCGATCTTGGAGATATCGAGAATGTCGTTAATAAGGTGCAGCAAGTGATTTCCATTGCGCTGGATCGTATGAATCGCCTCGACGCGCGATGGCGGCGCCTGGTCGAGTCCTTCTTCCTCCAACAGAAAATCGGCGAACCCCAGGATCGCTGTCATCGGTGTACGAATTTCATGGCTCATGTTCGCCAAGAATTCGCTTTTGGCTTTGGTGGCGGATTCGGCGCGGTCACGGGCGGACGCTAGTTCGTCGTTGGTGTGCTCGAGGTTTCTGGTTTGGGTGAGAAGCCGATCGTGGAGGCGTTGCCGTTCCAGCAACTCAACTCGTAGACGACAAACCGCCAAAACGCCGCCCGATAGCATCAGAGCCAAGATGGTAGCGATTGCATACCGAATGAGTCGAACGCGCACGATTGAGGAAAGCCAAGTTTGGGCATCAAGATCCACACCTAAGATCGCATCTACCGAGCCATCCTCCCGTCGAATCGGCGCGTAGGCGCAAACCCAGACTCCCCAGCGATCGGTGACGATCTCTTCGCTGAATTTGTTGTCGACTTTGCCGTCGAAAGGAACATCGGGCTGGTACGGGTCGAATTCCTCGCCGATCTGGGTCCGTGATTCGCGTGTCCCTTCGAATTTCCCGTCGAGGTCATAGTCGGTTTCGCTATCGACGATCAGGCGTGTTTTGCCGTCAGTACCGCGCCGGAACGTATAGATATCGCACACTTCTGGACTCAATCGAACCCATACTTTTTGGCGTTCAATGATCGCGAGATAAGTCGGATCGAGGGGCGATGATTCTAAGTTGATGGATGCATGACCCAGCGCCGCCGTC
>JBKJSI010000409.1:0-11131 GCA_046595915.1 Pirellulaceae bacterium | reverse complement strand
CAGAAGCTAGTCTTTGATCGGGCGCCCTTTGTCGACCTCGTCGTGGGCCCAGGTCAGCTGAAAGAGATTCCGAGGCTCATTGAAAAACTGCGAGCAGGCGAAGGCAAGCAACTCATGGCGGTCGGCCTCGGTCGGCGCGATGCTTCGCTGGAAGAGATCAAGCGGAGCCACGAGACCTTTGATCCGCTGCGCGACCCAACGATGCGACCCACGACATCGCAGGCCTATTTAAGAATCCAAATCGGCTGCGATAAGTTTTGCACGTATTGCGTGGTGCCCAATACGCGCGGTCCCGAGCAAGGTCGATTGCCCTCACACATTCTGTCAGAAGCTCGAACACTCGCCGAACAAGGCTGCATCGAGATCACGCTGATTGGGCAGACCGTCAATAGCTATCGCGCGGTCGAAGATGGCAAAACTTGGCGCCTCGCGGAGCTCCTGGTCGCACTGCATGAAATTCCCCAGCTGAAGCGACTGAAGTTCGTCACCAATTATCCGAAGGATATGACGAACGATTTACTGTCGGTCGTGCGAGACTACGAAAAAGTCTCGCCCTATCTACACGTTCCGGCGCAGAGCGGCAGCAACGAAGTACTCAAGCGAATGAAACGCGGCTACACCGTCGAAGATTATCGGGAAATGATGAGCCGCATCCGCGAACATCTGCCGAGCCCCTCGATCTCCAGCGACTTCATCGTCGGCTTCTGCGCCGAGACGGACGAGGACTTTGAAAAGACCTGCGACTTGGTCCGCGAATGCCGCTTCAAGAACAGCTTTATCTTTAAGTACAGCGAGCGACCGGGTACGAAAGCGGAAACACTATTCCCGGATGATATTCCGTTCGAAGTAAAGCAATGGCGGAATAATGAACTGCTGGCAATTCAAAACGCCATTAGCGAAGAACTGAACACCGCACTGCTAGGCCGGACGATGGACGTTCTGGTCGAAGGCGCAAGCAAACGCGCCGAACATGAAGCCGACATGGAGATCGTCGGATCCCATCCCAAACAACTCATGGGCCGCACCCACTGCGATCGCATCGTGGTCTTCGAAGGCGACGAATCGGTCATCGGCAAAATCGTCCCGGTGGCAATTGTGGACACGAGCTCATTTACGCTCTTCGGGGCGATGGTGGAGCGAGGAGCGGATTCGCCGAGAGTGGAGCTAGCACCGGCGCTCACTTGATCTTCGAATTCGCGCCGCTGAATCAAAAAAAGTCAAAAAGTAAGAATTCTCCTCGAATCGAAATGGCGAATTAGCCAGTCAAGTTCCGCGCTTTCCGAATGACCCCCACAGCCCCATCAGCGGCCCCTAATTGTGAATTTTTTCACCTTGCCCATTCGATGGGGAAACCTAGAGTTGCAATGGAACGCATTTCTCGCTGGTTAACCTAAAGGGTTATCACCTCATGATCCCTCTCCACGTGTGGTGTCAATGTTGTAAGTCGCGCTAGAATGGGCTCGCGAACACGACGTTTGACGTATCCGACGTATGGGATGGAACTTATGAACCGGCGATGGGCCATCGGCCTGACGATTTCTCTCACGCTTGCCGCCGCGAGCCTCCGCACGGAAAACCTCAGCGCAGATGACGCAGGCGCAACGAAGCGCGAGCCGCTTTCCGCTGAGCAAATCGGTGAGCTAGGCCGCGAAGCCTATATCTGGGGCTGGCCGCTCGTTTATCTCCATCAGTGCCGCGACGCTTGCCGTTACGTCAAAGTTCCGGGTCGGGCAGGCGGTGCGCCGGTAGCGCCGCTCAATCAACTCTGCATGATGACCGACTACATCGCGCCAACGGCCAAGGCTGCCCCCTGCCCCAATCAAGATGTGGTTTATGGCTTCGGCATGCTCGACCTAGGCAAGGAGCCGCTCGTGCTCCAAGTGCCCGATTTCGGCGATCGCTTTTGGCTCTTCCAAATGGGCGATCAGCGCACCGACCGCTTTGCCAAGCTCGGAAAGATGTATGGCAGCAAGCCGGGCTTCTATTTGCTCGCCGGACCCGAGTGGTCAGGCGAGAAACCGGAAGGCATCGTCGAAGTGCTCCATTGCCCCACTCGAATTGGCTACTGCGTTCCGCGCGTCTTTCAGCACAACAGCGATGAAGACCGCGCCGAGATTCAAAGCGTGCTCAGTCAGATTTCGCTTTATCCGCTCAGTAAGTTCGATGGCGAAATGAAGACGCGCGACTGGAGCAAGTCGAAGTGGTATCCCAACTTGGCGCAGGTGCCCGGCCAACGCGGCAAAAAATTCACGCCCGATGTGTTCCTCGATTCACTCGAAGAAGTCCTCGATGAAGCCCCGCCGCAAGCCGGTGAGGAAAAGCTCTACGCCCAGTTCCGCGAACTCATCGCGCAATCCCGCCGCGATGCCGATAGTCGCGAGTGGCTACTCAAGGCCTTCGCAGAAACCGAAGCCAATGTGATGACGCAGCTCTTTGAGTTCCGCAACATCGGCACGCGCTTGCCGCACGGCTGGACGACCATCGATAACGGTGGCGAATTTGGCCTCGACTACATGACGCGAGCAGCGATCGCGCGGTCGAACATTTTCGTCAACGCCAATGAAGAGTCGAAGTATTTTTATCTCGATTTCGATGGCGATGGCGAGCGGCTCCTCGGGAGCAAGCAATACAAGATCACCTTCGCCGCGGGCAAGCTCCCCCCCACAAAGGGCTTCTGGTCGGTCACACTTTACGACGCCGAACACTCACTCCACGAAAACGCAGCCAAGCGCTACGCCATCGGCGTGAAGGACAACAACCTTCGCTACAACGCAGACGGATCGTTAACGATCTACGTCCAGCACGATCCGCCGCCAGCCGGCTGGGATTCGAATTGGCTGCCGACTCCGCCGCAAGAGTTTTCACTCTATCTCCGAGCCTACTGGCCCGACGCGGCGATTCTCTCAGGCAATTGGACGCCGCCAGCGGTGATACAAAATCTTGCCGTCGCCCCAGCAATGCTCGCTGAACGTGCGCCTGCGCCTACCGCTGCAGTTCCTAAAACACGAACGAGTGCAGAGCAAGTCAACACTCGGCGTTTCGCGATTCGAAGAAGTGCGCGAACAGGACGAAGGTAACCTCACCAAGGGCTAGGTCGCAAAAAACAGCCCACCCCAGCCGCACCACCATGAAGTCGGCAATCCCGTAACCACTTATTGCCACACAACTTACGGCCACACCTCATTTCCGCTCTTCGGATGACCTCTCAGCGGCCTCGGCGTCTTTACTAATTAGTGAAAAAATAAAAAATAGCGAACCAAATGGCGCCACTTCTTTCCTAAGATTCAAATGTGGCCAGTAGAGGCGAACAACGTTTCGCCTCCCCTATCCTGTAAATCCTGTCAAAAACTCCCTCTTCCTCATCCTTCGTGTCTTCGTGCCTTGGTGGTGAAAAATGTTATCCCCCAACCAAATCCGCTGCCTCAACAACTACTACGCTAGCGCAAACGCCAATCTCTACTTCTGCTGCGAACGCCACGACTGCGACTATGAGCAGATGCAAGAAATGGTGAACGCCCTCGACCCGCTGCTCCCCGGCAAAGGCCTCGACTACGAAGCAATCCTCAGCAAAGACTCCCTCGCCAGCGACGCGCTCTTAATCCACTGCAACCAAACCATAGGACGTCTCGATGCAATCTACAAACGCATGATGAACATGTACGACGACTCCAGCCGGAGCGAATACACGATCAACAAACGAACCACGGTCAACGTCCCACCCGATTGGGCGAACCCCAGCTTCCACGACGGTAAAGTCCACTTCCAAAGCGAACACAACGGCACAGAGAAAATCGAAACCACCAGTTTCCCCGACAAGCAACGCTTCAAAATCCTAGAAACCGCCATGAAGTGCCTCGACCGCTCGGTAAAAATCCAAATCACCTGCACCCAGCGCCGCGAAAAACTCCTAAACCGCAAAGACACCACCCGGTTAGCCGCGTCGCAACGCGGGTCGCGCTCCCCAAGCACCGATTCGCCCCACACCCCCGAAACCAGTCTCTCCGCCATGCGCGGCATGCAAGGCTATTCACTCAGCGAAACCACCGCGCCATTCGACCTCAACAATTCGCGTGAATTCGCGTCCATGAGCGGTTCACCATCCCAACCCGAAGCATCAGCGAGGAATGCGGTCACCACCACGCCAAACTTCGGCCCCCCCAAAGACTTCACCCCGCTCCCCAGCATCGCCGAGGTCCGCCTCGACCACTACGCCTGGCGCAAAGAACTCAAAGCCAAACAAGCCGCCCGCCACACTTCCCCATCCCAACCCGAAGCGTCAGCGAGGAATGCGGCCACCACCAACAACATGGCACACAAGTCCAAGGACGACAAACCCGCAACCTACTCCCCTGCTCCGCACCCAGCCGTGTCTATCCGTGGTTCCGCTTCTATCCCCCACCATCAGCGTGAATGAAATCCTCTCCGTGATCTCTGTGCCTCTGTGCTAAAAAACCCCAAAACCAGCGTCGCCGACCCGCGCCGCTGGCCGCCCCCGCGCGCTCCGGATCAAGCCAGCCCACCAACCAATCCTCCGCTCACGGCGATGTTATATTGAGGCACTCCTCGGACGAAAACCACTACAAGTCCTAAAGACCTTTACACCATGACTTCCCGCCTGATCCTCGTCACGCTCGCATTCCTCTCGCTTACCAACCAGACAATCGCCCAAGACCAATCCGGCGTCTTCGATGATTATAACCAGTGGAAGCAAGCCCTCGGCGCAGAGAACGCAGCTGACGCCGCCAAGATCGCCGCCCTTCCAGGATATGAAGTCGAACTCATTCGCTCAGCCAAAAAAGGGGAAGGCTCGTGGGTCAGCTTTACGTTTGATCCCAAGGGACGAATCATCATCGCCCGCGAAGATGTCGGCCTTTTGCGACTTACCTTGCC
This sequence comes from Pirellulaceae bacterium, assembly GCA_046595915.1. GTDB lineage: Bacteria > Planctomycetota > Planctomycetia > Pirellulales > Pirellulaceae > JBKJSI01. The sequence continues at coordinate 6,241 of JBKJSI010000409.1, read as the reverse complement.
GTCGGAAAAGGGCGACGCCCCCGCACTCGAAACGATCAACGACACCCTCCACGAATGCCGAGGCCTACTCTGGGCCTACGACAGCCTCTACGCCAACGCCAACAATGACAAAGGCTTGTATCGACTCTCCGACAAAGATGGCGATGACAAGTTCGACGAAGTAAAACTCCTCCGCAGTACGCCCGGCGATGTCGGCCATGGACGCAACGATCTCGTCCTCGGCCCCGATGGCGACATCTATTCGATTCATGGCAACGATACGCGTCTTCCCACCGATTACGATCCAAGCTCCTCGCCTTACCAAAACTACGCCATCGATCGCCCGATTCCTTGCGAATGGAACCAGCAGCTTTTCAACTTCGGCGTCCTGCCGCCTGCGGGGCATGTGATCCGCACCGACCGTGATGGCCGCAAGTGGGAGATGATCGCTGGCGGCTTTCGCAACCCTTTCGGAATCGACTTCAATGCTGACGGCGAAATGTTCACCTTCGACGCCGACATGGAATGGGACGTTGGTTTGCCTTGGTATCGCCCCTGCCGTGTCAATCACATCGTCTCTGGCGGCGACTACGGCTGGCGGCAAGGTGTCAACAAATGGTCAGCCTGGTATCCCGATAGCCTTCCCTCCACGCTCGACATCGGCCTCGCCTCACCGACCGCGGTGAAATTCGGAACCACAAGCAACTTCCCGCCCGAGATGAAAAAGGCCCTCTTCATTCTCGACTGGGCCTACGGGCGCATCATCGCCGTTCACTTTACCCCGCAAGGCGCCAGCTACATCGGCAAAGCAGAAACCTTCCTCCGCGGCCGGCCGCTGAACGTCACTGACCTTGAGTTCGGCCCTGACGGCGCCATGTACTTTACGACCGGCGGGCGAGGCACCCAGTCTGGCCTCTACCGCGTCCGCTACACGGGTCCCACTTCCGCTGTACCGACGAAGGCAACTGAGATTTCAAGTGTCATCGAGAAGTCCAAAGCCGCTCGCGAAACGCGCCGCTCGCTCGAAGCATTTCACGCCAAAGTAGATTCTCGCGCCATCGACACCGCATGGCCGCACCTCGGCAGCGAAGACTCGTGGCTCCGTCATGCCGCCCGACTCGCCATTGAGCATCAACCACCCGCACTATGGCAAGAGCGAGCCTTAACCGAAGAGGCGATGATGCCGGCCTTGGAGTCATTGCTTGCCCTAGCGCGAGTCGGTGACGAGGTCACTCAATCTCAACTCCTCAACCGATTGCTCCAGCTACAAAGCCAGGCGCATCGCTCCGAGGCGAAAGTTCTCTTACTGCGAACCGCAATCATCTCCCTCGCCCGCCACGTTAAGCCCGCTGAAGCGGAAGCGAATCGCTGGATATCTACAGTCGCAATGATGCTGCCAGACCCCGCAATCGAAGTAAATCAACTTGCATGCGAACTGCTCGCCGTGCTTGACGCCCCAACCTTACCGCAAAAAGCCCTGTCGCTTGCCGCAAGCGCCAAAACTCAAGAGGAACGAGTCCACTATCTCTATGTACTTCGCCTCGCGAAGCAAGGCTGGACACCCGCGCTGCGACGAGCCTACTTTCGCGCCCTCGGCGAAGCCAATCAATTCGACGGCGCCCAGTATGTGGCCAAAACCATCGACTTCATCAAGCAAGACGCCCTCGCTAGTGCGCCCGTGGCCGAACGCGCCGCGCTAGAGCCCTTTTTGGTGCGCAAGCCCGCTCCGCCGCCTATTGCTGCGACCGATCGTCCCTTTGTCCGCCGCTGGGAGATGGATGACCTCGAGGGCTCACTAGATTCATTGAGTTCGGGTCGCGATCTAGCCCGAGGCAAAGCGCTGTTCCAAACCGCCCTCTGCAGCCGCTGCCATAAACTCAATGGTGAGGGCTCCGCAGTCGGCCCTGATCTCACTTCCGTCGCCGCCCGTTTCGGCCGCCGCGATCTCCTCGAGCATATTCTCTCCCCCTCAAAAGTTATTGACGACAAATACCGAGCCGCGCTACTGATCACTAAGGATGGCCGCACCATCCAAGGAGTTCTCTCCGGCGCCGATGCCGATTCGATCCAGATCGCTAGCAATCCACTCTTCCCCGAAAAGACCGATCGCATCCTTCGCTCCGAGATCGAAGAGCAACAAACCTCTCTCGTCTCGCCTATGCCCGCCGGCCTTTTCGATACGCTTTCCAAAGCAGAGCTCCTTGATCTGCTGGCCTACATCGAGGAAGCCGCAAAGCCCAGGGCCCCCACGAAAGGTCCCTAACAGCTGAAGGAGCTGGAGCAACCATGCCCCCAAAACTCCAATCGGTAGACCATGCTCACGTCTACGTAACCAATCGCGCCGCCGCTGAGATCTGGTATCAAAAGGTTCTCGGCCTCACCCGCGTTAAGCAGTTCGAGTCCTGGGCCCCCAACAACGGCCCCCTCATGCTCGGCGCCGCATCGCTCCACTTCAAAATCGCTCTCTTCGAAAGGTCGGGCGAGCGATGCCATTCAACCATCGCCTTCGCCGCGTCCGCAGAAGAATTCCTCGGCTGGAGATCACACCTCACGGCCACGCTCGATCACTCACCCGAACTCGAAGATCACGAGCTCTCCTGGTCCCTTTACTTCAACGACCCCGACGGCAACCCCTACGAAATCACCTGCTACGACTACGCCGAACTGAGTCCCAATCTTCGCTAAGAAACTTGGAACTATTGGCGCCACTTGTCAGTTAGAATCCTGGCCCACGACTTTCCCTGTTTTGCGGCTCTCCATGCAGAGGTAGCTATGTCGCCGAAACCTTATTCGCATCTATTCCGGATCGCGCTTCTGGGGTGTCTATGGAGCGTTAGCGTCGCCTTGCTGGCGGCGCAACCCCCAGTGGAGAAGAAAGAAGCGGGCCGGTTTTTGGCGGGCGCGGCGGTGGTGGATATTTCTCCTACTTCGCCGACGAGTATTATTGCGGGCGGGTTTTTGGAGGGGCAGGCGACCAAGGTTACCGATCCGCTCTATGTTCGCAGCATCGTGCTGGATGATCAGAAGACCAAGATTGCGCTCGTCGTTGTCGACACCTGCATGATGACGCAGGAACTGATTGATGAGGCGAAGACGATCGCGAGCAAGAAGTGTGGGATCGCGGTCGATCACATGATGGTTTCGGCGACGCATACGCATTCTGCGCCTGCGGCGATGGGGTGTTTGGGGACGCGGCAAGACAAAGCCTATGCGGCGATGTTGCCGGGCAAGATTGCGGAATCGATTTGCGCGGCGGATGCGAAGCGGCAGCCGGCGAAGATTGGCTGGGCTTCGATTGATGACTGGGAGCATACGCACAACCGGCGGTGGATTCGACGGCCGGAGCGGAAGGTGGTCGACCCATTTGGCGAGGCGACGGGCCGCGCGAACATGCACCCGGGGCATTTGAGTGTGGATGTGATTGGTCCCTCGGGGCCGGTGGATCCCGGGCTGTCGGTGATTTCGGTGCAAACGAAGGAGGGAACCCCGCTCGCGGTGCTGGCGAATTACTCGCAGCATTACTACGGCTCGGAAGCCGTGTCGGCAGATTATTACGGTCATTTTTCGACGTACATCGCCAAGCTTCTCAAGCAGCCGGGCGAGGGGAATGGGCCGTTCGTGTGCGCGATGTCGCAAGGCACGAGCGGCGACCTGATGTGGATGGACTATGGCTCGCCTGCGAAGCAACCGGGGCTCGAGCGCTATGCCGAAGCGGTCGCCCTCTATGCCGAGAAGGCGCTGAAAGAGGTTGTTTATCACGATTATGTGCCGCTGGCGATTGTCGAAAAGCGGCTGACGCTTGGCTATCGCACGCCGAGTGACGCTAGGCTGGCTTGGGCGCGGCCGATTGCGGCCAAGATTGAAAATGACTTGCCCAAGAGTTTGCCGGAGGTCTACGCGCGGGAGGCGATCATTTTGCATGAGCGTCAGAAGACCGAGATCAAGCTGCAAGCGATACGGATTGGTGATTTGACGATCAGCACGCTGCCGAATGAAGTTTATGCACTGACGGGGCTGAAGCTCAAAGGTCGGTCGCCCTTTGCGGCGCATTTCAATATTGAACTCGCCAATGGCGCGGAGGGCTATATTCCGCCGCCGGAGCAGCATGTGCTGGGTGGTTACACGACTTGGCCGGCGCGGACGGCGGGGCTCGAAGTCGGGGCCGAGACGAAGATTGTCGACACGCTCGTCGGGGCGCTGGAGGAAGCAACGGGGAAGAAGCGGCGGGCCATGGACGACGAGCATGGGGCATACGCGACAACGATTCTCAACGCAAAGCCCACGCACTATTGGCGGCTCAATGACGCGGATGGGAAGGTCGCGCGCAATGTGATTGCCCCTTCAAAACCACTGAAATTGAAGGAAGGATATGCGTGGTTTTTGCCAGGCGTGGCGAGCGGCACGGGAACGGGTAGGGGCGAGGCGCTGAAGACTTCGGCGTTCTCGGGCGCGAAGCAAATCAATCGCGCGGTGCATCTGGCGGGCGGGCAACTAGACAGTGGAATTACTTCGCTGGGCAAGTCCTGGTCGATTGTGCTGTGGTTTTGGCTGGGAGAAAAGAGCGGGGCGAGTGAGCGGAGTGGGACGCTTGTCGAATTGCCGAATGGAACTGTGCTGAAAGCAAAGCAGTTTGCTGACCACACGGTGGAACTCTTGCTTGATGATCAGCCGCTACTTTGGAGAGGTGTTGCCGATCAATGGCATCAACTGGTGCTCAATGGTGACGATGAGGTTGTTGAACTTCAAATCGACGAGACTCAAGGCGATACGCTTCAAGTGCCGATGCGTCCTGCGATTCCTGGCAAGTCACTCACTTTCGGGGCGGGCTTGGAAGGCAAGCTTGATGAAATTGCTATCTTTGACCGCTGTCTCTCGGCTTCCAAAGAAGTGAATCCGCTGTGGCGCCTCTCCGGCGTACCGCAACAATTGGAACAAGCGGAAGCGGAACGGAAGAAGCTGGCCGAACAGTATGCCGCGCGAATTAAGACGCCGAAATTCCCTGAGAACTACGGCGCAAAGATCGGCTCCCTCAAGCCGATTGTTCATTTCGAGTTGGCGGAGCGCCCGACGGTGAAGGGGATTAGCGGAGGCGTTGAGTTTGCGCCGGGGACGTTTGCGAAGTTCGGCGGCGGGCGGATCGATGGGCAACTTGACAAGGCGCTCGATGCTTATAGCGTTTCGATGTGGTTTCGCAGCGAGACTTCTCCGGAGGCTCAGCCGGTGGCGGGTTATTTCTTTTCGCGCGGGCCGAATGGTGATCGACAAGCGCCTGGCGATCATTTGGGGATCGGCGGGAACTATCGGGCGGAGCATTCGGGCAAGCTCTTGTTCTTCAATGGCAATGAGCGCGATCAAGTCGCCGCGGGCGCGACGGACTTACCGCCGGGGACTTGGAATCATGTGGTGCTGGTGCGGGATGGCAAGCGTGTGCGGGCGTATCTCAATGGAGAGACGAAGCCGGAGTTCGATGCGGAAGTGGAACCGACGGCGAAGGGCGTGAAGGATTATTATCTCGGCGCGCGGAGCGATCAGTTTGCACCACTGCAGGGGAACTTGGCTCAGTTTGCGCTGTTTGATCGCGCGCTCTCCGCCGAGGAAGCGAAAGACTTGCATGCGGCTTCTGGCCAGAACGTGGGAACACCGAAGCCAGCGCCAATACCTCCGCAGAGTGAACCGGTGTCCGCCAAAGATTCGCTCAAGTTGATTCATGTGCCAAAGAGTTATCGCGCGGAGCTTGTGGCCTCGGAACCGCAGCTGCTCGATCCGGTGGCGTTTGACTGGGATGCGCAGGGACGACTATGGGTGGTGGAAATGGCGGACTATCCGCTGGGAATGGATGGCAAGGGGAAGCCGGGCGGGCGTGTGCGAGTTTTGACCGATGCGGATGGCGATGGGCGTTATGAGCAGAGCCAGCTCTTTGCGGAGCGACTCAATTTTCCTAATGGAATTTTGACGTGGCGTGACGGCGTGATTGTGACGGCTGCGCCGGAGATCTTGTTTTTGCGCGACACGGACAACGATGGAAAAATGGACTCGCGCGAGGTGCTGCTCAAGGGTTTTAATGAAGGCAACCAGCAACTGCGCGTAAATGGGCTGCGCTGGGGACTCGATAGCTGGGTGTACTGCGCGAACGGCGGGCATCATGCGGCGCATGGCTTGGGAATCAAAGTGCAATCGACGCGCTCCGGAAAGACTCATGAGATAGGCAGCCGCGATTTTCGCTTTCGACCTGATACCGGCGAGCTCGAACTGGAGTCGGGGC
>JBKJSI010000360.1:0-4528 GCA_046595915.1 Pirellulaceae bacterium | reverse complement strand
CGTCGGGTAATCATGGGGCGGCGCTGGCTTGGGCGGCGGGGAAACGGGGGATCACGGCGACGGTGGTGGTTCCGGAGAATGCGCCTGCGCCGAAGAAGCGGGCGATTGAGGGATTTGGAGCAACGATTGTTTACTGTGCGCCGACGGTGCAGGCTCGTGAGTCGACGACGAACGAGTTAATCGCTAGGCATGGTTTTGAGCTGGTGCATCCTTATGACGATGACCGGGTGATTGCGGGACAGGGAACGGCGGCGAAGGAGTTGCTGGAGGAACTTGGGGATCTCGATATGGTCATGGCGCCGACAGGCGGGGGTGGGTTGTTGTCGGGGACTTCGATTTCGGTGAAGGCGATGAAGCCGGGCGTGACAGTGCTCGGTGCTGAGCCGAAGGGGGCGGATGATGCTTATCGTTCGTTTACCAGTGGCGTGCTGGTGACGGAGCAGACGCCGAAGACGGTATGCGATGGGCTGCGGACGACGCTGAGTCCTCGGACGCTCGCGATCATTCGCGCCAATGTCGATGGCATTCGCGTTGCGGAAGAGGCGACGATTGTGCGCGCGATGTGGCTGATTTGGGAGACCATGAAAATCATCGTTGAGCCTTCTTGCTGTCCGCCCTTGGCGGCGATTTTGGAGAATCCGGCGGAGTTTCGCGGGAAGCGAGTGGGTGTGATTTTGACGGGCGGGAATGTCGATTTGGAGAAGCTGCCGTGGCAAGTTTAAAGCCGATTTTGACGAGCAATGCTCCTGCGCCGGGCGGGCACTATAGCCAGGCGATTGTTCACAACGGACTCGTGTATGTCGCGGGGCAGTTGCCAATTGCGCTGGGCCAAAAGGAACATATCGTTGGGTCGATTGAAGATCAGGCGGCGAAGATTTTTACGAATCTCGACGCGATTTTGCTGGCGGCGGGAAGTCGGCGGGATTTGGTGATTCGCGTGACGGTTTACATTTCGGATGTCGCGCTATGGGGCAAGCTGAATCAGGTTTATGCCGAGTTTTTTGGCGAACATCGACCGGCGCGAACGGTGGTGCCCTGTAACAAGCTTCACTATGGCTACGATGTAGAATTAGACGCCATCGCGGCGGTTGCGGAGTAAGCAGACTCATGACGCAATACTTCGCTTTCCTGCGAGGCATCAATCTGGGCAAGCGGCGGGTCAAGATGGACGCGCTGAAGTCGATCTTCGAGGAGATCGGTTTCAATAACGTCTCTACCTTCATCGCCAGTGGGAATGTGATTTTCGAGTCGAAGGTGAAGGACGCGGCGAAGCTCGAAGCGCAGATTGAAAAGAAGCTCGAAGCTGAATTAGGCTATGACGTCGAGACGCACCTTCGCACTGCCGACGAGCTTGCTGCGGTCGGGCGGCTTGATCCCTTTCCCAAGGAGCCGTGGGTGCAGTCAGACTGGACCGTGCATGTGGGGTTTCATAAAGAGAGCATTCCCAAGACCGACGCGAAGAAGCTCTGCGCGATTGCGACGGACTATGACGCTTTCCATGTCGATGGGCGGGAACTCTATTGGCTCACGCATGGCGGCATTTCGACTTCGACGGTTTGGAAGCTTCCCGAGATGAAGCAGATCAAGCTGGCCAGTAGCACGATGCGGAACCGCAAAACGATTTTGAACCTGGTTGATAAATATGAACTCGACAAATAAGCCGCCGCGGTTCGCCAAATGGGTCTTTTGGATCGCGGGCGTTTACGGCCTCTTGGTCCTCACCCCGTTCTACTTTCTAGAGAAGCAGATCGGCGTTGATCAGCCGCCGCCGATTACGCATCCGGAGTTTTTTTATGGTTTCATCGGAGTGGCGCTGGCGTTTCAGGTTGCGTTTCTGATCATTGGCACCGATCCGTTGCGTTACCGGGCGATGATGATTCCTTCGGTGATCGAGAAATTCAGTTACGGGTTTGCGTGCCTGACGCTGATGGCTCAAGGGCGATTGCCGGGCGTGGTGCTGGTGTTTGCTTGTATCGATATGGTTTTGGGGACGCTCTTCGCGATCAGTTTCTGGCGCACACGAAGTGCTGCGTCAAATTGAGCAGCGCCTGATTAACCACGAAGTGCCATGTTGATTCCCACTGCCGCTGTCAGCCAAATTCCGACCGCAGCGATGCCTACAATTGGAATCAGGATGATTTTTAGGGCGACAGGAAGTTGCGACTTCCAAATGGATAAGTTGATCCCAAAAGCTGCGCCGCCGCAGAGGCCGCCAATCAGTCCGCCAATCGCCACCAGCGCGAACGGCCAGCCGCAAATCAAATAGACCCAAATGGGAGTTGCTTCACTTTGGACCTTGGATTGAACGTTAGGCGGAGTGTAGAGGTTGTCGTTCATGGGGTTCTCGTCGATTGTTACCAAAGCCTGCAACGAATTCGCATAAGATAATCGAACCAAAATGCAGTTAGCAATCTATTGGGATCAAAAGCAAAAAAGGGAGGCCGAAATCGGCCTCCCCGCGGGTTAATTTAGTTCGTTAGATAACAATTCATGGTGGTGTTTAGCATTTCTCCTAGTGCGAGGAAAAAGCAGGCAGGGAACTGCCTGACGGAAGAGAACGCAATGCCGGGCGCGGCACAACTGGACAAAGGCCTTGCCCGACGAGGTGAGTGATCGCCAACCTTACCTTCCCCTGGCGTTAATGGCATGCATTAACGACTTGCATTAACGACGAGGCTTAGCGGCGATTACCTGCGGAGGAGACGTGATCGTGTTGCGAATGGCTAAAAGTTCGATGTAACGCAAATCTTCTTTACTCATATTGGCGAGCGGAACGCGGCTGATTTTCCCATCGTCCCGCGCCATTCGGGCCATCCCCTTGTCATCGACGCCCAGAAATCTCGCTTTCATCCGGCTAGCCCCTGTCGAGTCGCGCCAAGTTCGCTCGGGTGAACTTCGATAGCTAGTCGGTCGGAAAGGATCGTTATATTCCTTGGCGGGTTTCGAAGGAGAAAGAATCGGCGCGTCCTCTTGCGGAGGAGTAGGCGCATCTTCTTTAGGTGTAGAAGGCGCGGGATTCTTTCGATCAAAGTACCGGTTGAGATACTCTTGATACTTCGATCCCCCGTCAGCCGGCTTCGGCGGCTCAACGGTCAGTGGTGCTATCGCATTTGGCGATTCATTGTTAGGCGTTTCATTGTTGAGTGTTTCATTGTTCGGTGTCTCGTTATTGAAAGTTGCTTCTGCCGGCGTTTCATTTTCTCGAGAGGCCGGTTGAGGAGGCGCTTCCTCTCGGACGATCACAGGGCGATTTTCCTGAGAAACACCCGTCTCATGAATAGTCCGTGAACGAAGTTTGCTCTCCGCCGATTTCGACGCCGCCGTCGGCGAAGCCGGCCCCGGATCGGGAGCCGGTGGCTCAGAACTCGGCGGCGCGGGCATCGGTGAGCTCGCTGGTTCAATCTTGACTTGGTTTTCTGCCTTTGGATCGGGCGGCGCCTTTTCCGGTGCAGCAGGCGTCGGACTCATCGAAGGCGCCATTTTCGGCGCGATCACATCACCGGAGTGACAAGAGCTACATTCATCGCACGACGAACAAGTCGCCAGCTGTGGGCAACAATTCTTTTTTGCTTTTTTAGCGGCTCGACGAGTGGGAGCGCCCATCACGACGGCGCTAGAACTCATACTGACGATCAGAACCCATGTCGCGGCATATCGGGCGGCGCAATAGGCCTGGCCCCTCATCCTGAAGGACATGTCGGAGACTCCATATATAGACTCGGAGGATGGCGACAACATCGACGCCATCACGCCGCGTTTCCGTCTAAAACGCGGCGAGCAAACATCATCCATGCGGGAGTAGAGAAGGCCGCCGTCGGGAGGAAGCGGCCTGGGAGTAATGGACAATGCTCGCGTAGAGGGGACTATCGGCGAAGCCTATTCACGGTCTTGGAGAATCCGTCTGCGCCCGCGAAGCGAAAATGATCGCCCAATAACGCAAAATCGGCTGCGTTGTGGTCTCTGGCAAACGGGGTTATACACTTCCGGTCGCGCCGCATGGTCGGCGCACGTCAATCGACCGAGGTAGCACGGACAACGGCATCATGCGCGGCATATCGCCTATCGGGTATTGCACGAACGTACACGCAGGCGCGAATTGGCAAGCCACGCGGGCCAGTTTGGAGCAATACGCGGTTGAGGTGAAACGAATCTTCCGCGCGAGCGCGGCGATGGGAATCGGTTTGTGGTTCTCGAACGAATCTTCGCAGCAGCTAGAGCGGGAGGGGCTCGACGAATTTGCCGATTGGTTGTTGTCGCAAGGGCTCATTGCCTCGACGCTCAATGGATTTCCCTTCGGCGACTTCCATCAAGCCGTCGTGAAGCATGATGTTTACCTGCCCGATTGGACTAACCCCTCCCGTCGGCAATTCACCGAGCGGCTCGCGCGACTCCAGCACCGACTTTTACCCAGCGGGAGAGAAGGTAGCATCTCGACGCTGCCTCTCGCTTGGGGCGCTGCGCCCTCAGCGGCCGTGCTATCGGCATCCGCGGAACAACTGGCCGAACTCGCCCGTTATCTAGCAAACTT
>JBKJSI010000309.1:0-3990 GCA_046595915.1 Pirellulaceae bacterium | reverse complement strand
TCGCGAGCCTTTTGCTTGCGATAAGGAGTTGCGTCATGCGACTTTTCTCCAAATTCCTCAGCCATGCGCGCTTATCCGCCGGGAGGTGAAGTGGAGGGAGAAAGCATCGGTCCGGCGCTATCCACCGCATCAGGATTTTCAAGGAGCAGCGCCCGCCAAATTGACATCGGATCTTGATCGAGCAACCAAGGAAGTGAGCCGAGCGTAACGGAGAGCACCAGCACCGCCAGAATCGCGTTTATGCCCAGCCCCATATTCATCATGTTGAGTTGTGGCAGTGCGCGGCTTACTAGCCCCAGCACCAGATTTGAAACTAGCATCGCCAGCATCACCGGCGCTGCGACTTGAATACCCAATGCACAGCTCTTCGAAAGCACCTCCGTCATCGCCATGATCAAATCGGGCGGCAGTTCAGCTTTACCGGGCGGCATCCAAGCGAATGAATCGAGCACCGCTTTCAGCGCCACCCGATGGCCGCCCAGAAGCATAAAAATCGCCAGCCCGATTTGATCGAGCAGTTGCGAAAAGACTGGAACCGTTTCATCCTGCGACGGATCATAAGATTCCGCCAAAGAAAGACCGCTTGTCTGGGCAATCAGCTGCCCCGCGATTTGCAGACTGGCGAAGAGAATGGTCAGCGTCGCGCCCATCGCGAGTCCCAGGCCGCTTTCCTTGGCGATCGCTATCGTGATCGGCAGAAAATCCGCCTGCGACAGACTCACATGATGCAGCGGTGTAACGAGCAGCGCGAGTGCCACAGCAAGCATCGCCCGAAGTCGCATCGGCACGGCGCGCGAACCCCAAATTGGCGCCAGCGAGAGCATCGCCCCGACGCGCGACAGCACCAGCATAAAGACAATGATGCTGGACCCGAAGGATTCGAGAAACGCAGGCATGAAAAGGCGCCTCAGCCGCCCAACATCGATTCGGGAATGTTCGTGAAGAGAGACTGTGTGTAATTCATGAAATACTGAATTAACCAATGCAGCGAGATCGCCAAGACAACCATGCTACCCAAGAGCTTCGGCACAAACGAAACCGTTTGGTCTTGAATCTGCGTTAGCGCCTGCATCAGGCCAATCAGCAGCCCCAGCACGAGCCCAGCAATGATCATCGGGCCCATCATGACAATCGCAGCCATGATCGCTTGCCGGCCAAGTTCTACCGCATCATCAGGTGTCATGATTTTTGGTTCTCCATCTGTGGCGAAGAGATTGAATCGCTATCCAAAACTCCGCAGCAACATTTCCACCACAAGCCGCCAGCCATCGACGAGCACAAAAAGCAAAATCTTCAGCGGCAACGAAATCATCACCGGCGGCAGCATCATCATGCCCATCGAAATCGTGACGCTGGAAACGACGAGGTCGAGAATCAAAAAGGGCAAGAAGATCTGAAAGCCCATGAGGAAGGCGACCTTGAGCTCACTCAGCATGAAGGCCGGGAGAAGAACCTGCAGCGGCACATCCTCATAGGTCTCCCATTCCTTATCACGCTCCTCCGGCGGCAAGTATTCTATGAAGAGCCAGATGTCATCCGCGTTCCCCGCCAAATCGATCTGCCGTTCCATGAATCGCTTGATCGGCTTTTCCGCCTTCGCCCACGCTTCGTCGAGAGTCATCTTGGAATTCGGCGCGGTATAAGGCTGAATCGATTCCTTGTAAACTTGCGACCAAACCGGCGTCATCACAAAGAGCGTGATAAAGAGCGCGATCGAGGTCATCACTTGACTCGGAGGAAGCTGATTGGCGCCTAGCGCCTGCTTCAAAAGACCGAACACGACTACGACCCGCACAAAACAAGTCGTCATCAAGAGCAGCGCCGGCGCGAGGCTCAGCACCGTCAGCATCAACATCATCTGCAGCGTCGAAGACATCCCCTCGCGACTAGTCCATTGCTTGGGGCCACCGCCCAAAATCGAATCCAAGCCCGGCGCCGCAGGCGTCACGGCAGGGGTATCTGTCGACGTCGGATCCTGAGCGATCACCGCAGATGGCATAGCACATAACACGCCTAACATCATTGCTAATACAAGCCACTTCGCGGTGAAGCGTTTGGCAAGAGCAATCGAAGTGTTAATGACTCGTGACTTCATACGATCTCTCGTGAAGAGTTCAGATTGGGAGCTAGACCATCGCGCGAATTCGCGAGCGCGACGCATCACGAGGGTCAATAAACCCTCCCCGCGCCGGTGTGTTGCCTAACTCCGCGAGCACCTGCCGGAAAGTATCCGTCACACTCCCAGGCGCGTTCTGCTTACAAATTGCCGTTAGCCGCTCAACCTCATCGGGATCACTAATCTCGGCCAACGTCTCCGCCGAATCAGTCGACATCGCCAATAGCAGCAAACGATTGCCAAGTCGAACAAGTTGCATTTGTTGCTTGGAATTCAGCGGCGCGCGGCCGAGCACTTCCACCACTTCCCCGGGCAGCGAGAGCATCGATTTCGGCGTGGTCCGCTTGGTGAGCCAAACGAACACGAGAAAGAGCCCGATCACGATCGCAAGTCCACTGACCACGGTCGTTAATGCCTTGTTCGTCGAAGAAGGCATCGGAGCCCCCTTTTTGCCAGCGGCAGACGCGCTCGATCGCGGTGGCAACTTGCGCGAGGGCAGCGCAGTCTTCGTTTCGACTTCAACCGCCGACTTCGCTGGCGAGGATTTCCGCTCTTGTCCCGACGCGAGTTTCCCCGCCTCACTGGCAAACAGCGCAAACGTCAGCAAAATCAATATACGTAAACGTGCAAGCATTCCTTCGCTCCCAATCGGATCTCATCCAGGGGAGCGAGACGGTATCAAGCTAGTGCCGCCGCGCCCAGTCAAATTGGGCGATCTTATGGCGGCCCAGTCTTTATGCTGCGTCCGATTCGACGCTGGTAATTAATTCAGCCACTCGCACACTGAAGTTGTTATTGAGCACGAGCACCTCGCCCCGTGCAACGAGCCGGCCATTCACATAAATATCGACCGGATCGCCGGCCAATTTGTCGAGGGAAACCACCGAACCGCGGCGCAGCTTTAGCACGTCTTCTAGGTACATGTGCGTTCGGCCAAGCTCGATTCGAACGTCGAGTTCCACGTCCCGCAGTAGTTCTATCGTCGCCTTTTCCGACGAGGGCGGCGAACCTGATAGGTCTTTGAGTTCAAACGACTTGAGGCCCGGAACATCGCTTTCCACCGGAGAATCAACCGAAGCAAGTGCTTGCTCTGCTTGCGCGATTAGAAACTGAATGTCGTCACTTGTGCTGCGCGCAGTCGATGGTGCGGGCGTAGTCGGCTTCGCCGGTGGCAAACTTGGACTGGCCGATGCAGGGCGAGCTGGCGCACCGGTCGCCTGTTTCAATAAAGCTTCAATGTCATCTTGCGCCAAACTGGCTTCCTCTGCCGCAGATCGGAGAGGTGGTGCGGCGGCTGGCTTGGGTGGTCCGGCCGCCTGCCGAAGCAATTCTTCGATTTCGTTCTGTCCGATTTGATCGCCGCCGGCCATGTGCTTTGCCTTCCGTGGCGAGACAATCCTGTAGCGTGGCAAGTGATTCAAGCCGTCGCGTAAGGAATGTTAGTAAGCGAAAGTGTGAATTATAGGAAAGTGATTTACTGTTCGACGTAAGAGAAGTCACTAAAAATGATCGATTGCACTAGCGACTTGCCAATCACGCTGCTGGTTTTCTCCAAGATCTGGCGTTTGATCAAGGCCAATCCAGGATCGGTCAGTTCAGGCACATCGGCATTGCGGGTAATGACAATCACTTGTTCGCGAAAGCGATGCTGGCTGCTAGCAAATCGCTTCTTAAACTCCTCAAAATCGGAGGCGTTGATCGTCGCCCAGAGGTGAAAGTCAATATTGATGGTGGTATTGGAGGCTGGCTGATATCGCGAGATTCGAAACTTGCCCATATCGAACTCTTGTGTCACCGCATCACCCTCGGCAACTTTCTCGAGGGATTTCTCCGCATCGAGTTGCGCCTGCACCTCCGACGTAGCTTTGTCAGAG
>JBKJSI010000307.1:0-4991 GCA_046595915.1 Pirellulaceae bacterium | reverse complement strand
TAGAAGCCGTGACAGCCAATCGCCGATCGCCGGCCGCGCCCTGTTTCGATCGCGAATTGCCGTGGTGAAGGAAGCGGCATCCCCGCGAGCGCGTAAATCGCCGCTGCGGTCGCCAAGGTGAGCTGTGTTCCACTACCCAGGCCGCTGTGCGAAGAGGGCGCGGAGATTATTTCAAATGCAATGCCTCGCTCTAGTGCGGATTCGAGCGAAATGCGACCACGAAAGGATTTAGCGAATTCGATAACCCGCTCGCTAAAAGGGCCCGTACAGCTCCAGTTGTTCGCTGGTTGCGCCTGGAGGGCCAGAAAAGGGGCTTCAATCATCACCCCGAGGCCGCCAAACCTTCGGCGGGCTTTGCCGGCGCGGATCAAGCCGAAGTGCAGCCGCGCCCCAGTTTGGACTGTCACTTGGCGAATTGAATTGGTCGAAAGGCTCATTCCGTCGATTTTAGCGAATTGCTCGCTCAAGAAATCAAGCTGTTCAGCAAAAATCCGTTTGCTATGGCATGCTTGGGCCGGATTTAGTGGCAGTTAAGTCTTAGCAGCAAGCACGATCTGCCCCGAAAATTACGGCGCTTCCGCGGGTCGAAATTTCGAATCTCGTGTCTCAAACAGGTAACGCACACCTTGCTTGAAACAAGTCCTCGCATCGTGCCGAAGCGCCTTCATCCATTGTGGTTTTTGTTCGCCACGAAACCAAGCGGCATGCGCCAGCGCATAGCCAAACATCGGTTGCGTCATGTACTCCGAACGCTTGTCATTAGAATCGGGCCAAGTCGTCAATAGGCTGTGCCAGGCTCGTGGCTTGTTGGCGAGGAAGATTCCGAGGCCATGAAACACGACCGTTAAGTCGGTTAGAAGTTCATTGTCGAAAATCTCAGGATCGATCCGCCGCTCACCGAGTAGTCGCAGGTGAGCCAACTCATGAGCCATCGTACCCACCAAATCCATCGGTTCACTGAGTTGGGAGTGGGCGAAGTGAAGAATCACTCGTTCATATTGCTCGTCGTAGACGCCAGCGGCCTTGGGAATGTATTGTCCCTTCTCATTTACCAGCCACTCTTGCTTACGATCATCAAAAATTTGAAGTTCAACTCGCCCCGGATCGGCATCCATGTAGCCGCATACCCGATCGAGCAAAGTGCGCACCGTGTTGTAGCTGCCGTTGTACGGCTCTGGAAAAAACTCTTCCAAGGGCAAGATCACCGCGCGTCGAGTAAAAACATCGAGTCCAAACTCATCGCTTAGCCAGTCGAGCCGTTCCTCAATCCAGCGTTTTGCCCTCGGATCGACCGGACAAGTCGGTTCGAACCAGCCGAACATACTACCTTCTCTGAAAACAATGGGTTAATGACTCAGGCATCGCCCGCAAACACGCTGTAAACTATGAGACACACGGCGATGCCTGGCAGTATTTGCACGACGATTATTTGAAGCCCAAACTGGCGAATGAACTCAGGCGAAATGTTGAGCGAACGAAGTTTCTGAATAAGTGAGAACTGAATCACAATTCCCGCAGCGATCGCGAGAAGCAGTCCCGTACCTAATAAAGGCGCCTCCCAGGCGTTATTGAAATTGCCAACAACAAAACTCGCCAAGACAAGACCGAGTGGCAAATACGTACCCAACGAGCGATGTGAAGAACTGGAATCAAGCAGTCTAATTTTGTCGCCTTGCGTAAGCAAAC
Organism: Pirellulaceae bacterium; assembly: GCA_046595915.1. GTDB lineage: Bacteria > Planctomycetota > Planctomycetia > Pirellulales > Pirellulaceae > JBKJSI01. The sequence continues at coordinate 3,305 of JBKJSI010000307.1, read as the reverse complement.
GGTAGGTTCGCTCGGTAAGAAAGCGGTTCAGCGCCATGTTCACCAAATAGACAATGAGTGCACTTATGAAGACCGTTTGCTGTTGCATCAATGATTCACCAACCTTTTTTGGGATTTTCGCAATGCAACAGGCTACGGCCTTGTCCCTGGCTCCACCAGTTTCGATCCATTCCAAGTCCGCGTATCGCTTCCCTCGAAATTGCGAGTCACCTTGACGCCCGATGGCAGGCCCTTGATTCCTCTTAGCGAGAATTCGACCGGATCGATCTCCAGGTTGAATTCCGCATCGATGGTCACAAGTTCACAGCGCTGTTTTAGTTTTCCGTCGATTTCCTTTGTCCAAACATATTTTGCTGGAAACCAGACCGAGCCGTATTGGGCAGGTTCGATTACGGCTTTGTGGACCCATCGCTCAATCGAGCCATCGGCGAGCGGAATGCGGCGGGTCACTTGAATATTGACAATCGACCAAGCTCGCCGTTCGTCGACATCGAACACAATTTCCGCATCAAAAGGTCGCTTGCGTTTGCCCGCTAGGAGCCAGTCACCGGTTGGCGATTGTTCGACGATCGGCTCCGTCAGCAAGATTGAAGGCAGCGACATCAATTCGCGCAGATGCGTTCTAGGCGCCCAGGTGCGCGGAAAAGTACCCGTACGGAAAAGGCGTGGATCGTAACTCGCCGCCGTGGCTTCGGAATCTTCGCTGGGGTCAAAAACTTCGGAATGGATTCGCCAGCTGGCTGGGTCCGCGCCGCCGCCGCTGTATTGAGTCCATAGAGAACCATGGCGAATTCCACCCTGCCTTGCTTCGGCCGGCGCGGCGCCCCCCGGAGCTGTCGCCGTGATCCGCTCGGTACGAATCGCAATCTCATCGAAAACGAATTGGATTTTTGATTCGGTCTTCGCTGTTGTACCCACAATCTCCCGATAGGTTACCCGGCCACTGCGAAGCGCCTCGCGAGCCTCGATCGCTTGCGTCACGATTTCCGAGGCCGTGTCGATCGCGTCAGCGGGAGGCTGAGCGCACGCAATACTCGCCGCAGTCAAGGTGAAAATCTGCGCCATGAAGACCATTTGCGTTTGTATTCTCAACATTTCGATGGCGCTCTCTGATGAACCTTCAATCGATGTAGCGTATTCGCACTCTTCTCAATTTCGATGATTAGCGGATCGTCCCGAGCTTCTCATTCGGCAAATCGAGTTCCTCCACCTTCTTAGTCGTTTCATCAAATTTCTCATCTTTGGCGAAAAATAACATATGTTGCCAGGGCAACTTGGTGAACTCTTTTTCAAACTTGAAGCCATTGGCATTCATTTCTTTGAACACTTGATCGCGAGTCATCTTGTGTTCCGGCTTGATCGGCACACTCGCATCTTCCGTCCGAAATTCCACGAGTAACAACAGGCCATCCTTCTTCAGCGCTTTCCGCATGGCCGCGAGCATATGCTCGGGATGGGAAAACTCGTGATAAACATCCACACAAAAGATTAGGTCGCAAGAGTCGGGCGGAAGCTTCGGATCGATGTAAGTTCCGAGAACCGGTTTGATATTTTCGAGCTTGGCTTTTTTGGCACGCATGCGGAGCATCCGCAGCATCGGGGGTTGAATATCGACGGCGTAAATTGTTCCTTCTTTGCCGACCATCTTCGCCATATCAAGCGTGTAAAACCCGTTTCCGCAACCCATATCGCAAACCGTCATTCCCGGCTTAAGCCCGATATTGGTTAGCACCAGCGAGCAATGCTCTTCCGATTCTCGCGTTTGCCGCACAAGCCAACTCGCGCCGGAGAAGTGCATGGTCTGTGCGACCTCGCGGAACATGTAGAACCGAAGTCCCGGCGGCGCTTTTTGATTTTCCTTGTCTGCTTCCTCTTCCGCTTTCTTGTCCGGCTTCGTTGGCGAATCGGGTGACTTCTCATCCGATTTCGATTGCTCTTCTTTCGCTGGAGGTTTACTCTTTTCGTCTTGTGCAAGTGCCGTGGATGCCTTCAAAGCAATGCTCAACAAGACCAGTAGTAACACGAAGCCCGTCGACACATTTACGGAATGTCGCATATACAGTCTCGCAATCGATAGCGCGCGGGCGCAGAAATGGCAGAAGTGGTTTGCTTCCATCTTAAAGTGCTCGCGTACCGGTAGCAAACACTTATCGCGCCACAGTGTGAATGTGCGACGTAATTGTCGCGGCGTGTCGATTGCAGGTTGCGACAGAAGTGAATCCCCGGCGCCGACAACGCGGGCCACCTCAACGCCCATTTTTGGGGTGGACTACAGATTTTTCGATAACACCCGCCGCGAACCCGAGTAAATCGCCTCGCTTGCGGCAAAATTCCAGCATCGGCTCGAAATCGCCTGCCGCTTTCGCCAACTCGAGCAGTGTCGGCGCCACACCGATCGACCTTGCTTGCGCGGGGAACAGCTGAACCGCGGCGAGCAAGGCATCCTTCGACCGGCCAGTTCTCGCCAGTAAGTCGACATAAACCTCCACTGGCGCGGGACCATATTCATTTGCATCAAGCGATTCGGCCTTTTGACGAAAATGCGATAGCCCCCGATCCACATCTTGTCCCAGCAAGGTGCGAAAAAAAACACGATGATCAGCGTAGAGTTCGCCGAAGGGTTCTTCTGAAGCGTAATGAAATTGCGGCGCGAGCTTAGCGCCATATGCCGTGAGATCGAGCGCCAGTTCGAGCGAGGTCGGATCAACGAGCACTTTTGCAAAACGCACGACCGCCGCCAAATGCGTCGTATCAATGTGATAAGCGTTGTTCTCAAACAGCCAATCCCGATCGATGATCAAATTTTCCAACGATAGAGATGGTGGCAGAGTGGCCACTTGACGTTGAATATCGGTTTGTACACTCGCCAATAGATCCTCATGAACCTTGGAAACGAGCCGCGCCGCGGCATGACGTTGAACCGCCTGGGGATGCCTCACAATCTCTTGATCGAAAAGGGTGATCGATTGGCAAGTTCCAAAGAACTGCAGCGCCAAATCAAATCCCCGATGAGGATCGACGCCTTCCGAAAGCAGCACTTGTACGAGGTCATCAACATTGTCGTGCGAAACGGGAATTTCGTTGAGAATCTTCGCCGCTTCTGCCCTGTCGCCCACGGGACGAAAGTAGACCCAGCCATCGCGGACTTGCCCATTTCGCATCAGGAGGCCGCCCACTTCGCGACAAGCGTCGACCAAAGCTACTTCCAATCCCTCTCGCTTTTCTTCAGCAATCGGGTCAATAGTCGGCGCCATCGGCAGCCTCAAATTTACCCGAGCGGGCATCTTCAGCGCCTCATAGAGTTC
>JBKJSI010000234.1:0-4498 GCA_046595915.1 Pirellulaceae bacterium | reverse complement strand
AGATGGCCTAGATGGCCACTATCTAGAGGTTACATTGCCACCGCTTCGCTTAGATTGCCAAGTTCGATCATCGCTTTCTCATCACGATACGGTAGGTTTCCGTGAGTTTCTCGCCTTCGGCGTCGTGCATGAGCGCGGTGAGCGAGGCGCCGTTTTGGTCCAAGATCCAGACTTTGCCGTTCTCAAACGTCATCGAATAGTTTGTCTTGCCGGGGGCTTCTTTCTTGGCGACGGATTTGACGGTTAGTTTTTCGTCGGAATAGGAAACTTTCTTGGTGAACTTGATTTCCTTGGCGGTGAATTCGCAGATCGGCAGGTTGTCGCCGGACTTATAGGTTTTGCCGGCGTCGTCGCTGGTAAGGCGCAACACCCAGGTTCCGCGATAGGCTTCGGGGATTTCGGTGAGAGGGTCTTGGGCAAGTGCAGTTGTCGCAATGGAAAACGCTGCGAAGAAACCCATCGCCATTATCATTCGTCGATTTAGGGACGCCAGCTTGATCACGGTCATAGAATTGTCCTTGGTGGTTTGAATTTGCATCGCGGCTCACTGTGCGCCGGGGTTATGACGTTGGCGGGGGTTTGAGATTACCGGAATAAAGTCACTGTTCACCACAAAGGCAAGAAGGGCAAAAAGAAATGCAGCAATGCGGTTACTCTTTTCGTAGTTCTTCGCAGATTTCGGGGAGGAACTTTGAGAGGGTGTCCCAGGGGTTGTCGGCTTTGGGGTCGCCTGACTTATAAGGATCTTCGGTGACGTAGACCCAGCGGGCGTATTTTTGGGTCATCTTCAACGCGACTTTGTCGAGGGATTTCTGGGAGTGCAGGAGTACGGCGCGGGTGAAGGGTGGGTAGTCGGAGGCGCCGCCGAAGTAGTCGCCTTTGAGGCGATCTTCTTTAGGCCAGGCGTTGCCTTCGTGGATGACGATGACATTTGCAGCATCAGCAGCGAAATAGCGGCCGGGGGTTTCGGCGCCGGGGTTGGCGACGGTGGGCCAGAGGCCGATTTTTTTGGCGTAGTCGTTGAGTGCGACTTGGTGTTTGACCCCGGCTTCGTTGTCTTCGTAGATCATTTCATCGAAGAAGGCGCCTTGGATGGCGGGGTAGAGTTTGAGCCAGGCATCGAGGTCTTTTTTGACGTCGGGTTGCGCCCGTTTGGCGTAGTCGGTGCGGACGTAGCCGAGGCAAACGCATCCAGCGCCGCGGAGACGGTCGATGGCTTTGGTGTAGTTGGCGTCGACGGCTGCGCCGGGGCCGGAGGCGGGGTTCAGGATGACCCAGAAGGGAATGGTGGGGAATTGGCGTTTGAGTTCGATGAGGCGGTTGTAGTGGGGGTTGGTGTGGATATTTTCGGGGTAGATGTACATGGGGATGAGGAGGCCGGTGCGCTCGGTTGCGCGGAGATGGAATTCGATGGCGGCTTGGCGGCGGTCGGTGGGCTTATCCTGGGCAGTCGCCTCTTCGAGAGATGCCAAGAACGCAAACAAGACGAGGGGAACAGTAATGTGATGCGACATATCGCGGAATGCCCTGCGTGAAACTCGAAGCTGTAGCTCCGAGCATTATAGGCCTTCTTCCGGTCGCCATCACTTTTGCGCCTACCGCTTCTCCATGACACCCTCGACCAACTTCATCTGGCGGTCCGCCTGTTCGGCGATGGCCATGTCGTGGGTCACCAACACTACTGTTACTTTTCGTTCGTCGTTGAGCTTGCGCAGGATTCGCAGAATTTCTTCGCCGTTTTTGCGGTCTAGGTTGCCGGTCGGTTCATCGGCCAAGAGTAATCGCGGTTCGGATATTAAAGCTCGCGCGATTGCCGTGCGTTGCATTTCGCCGCCGGAGAGTTCGCGGGGCAAGTGCTTTAAACGATGTTCGAGGCCGACGATTTTGAGTAGTTCGCGGGCGCGGTCCGCGAACTCACGCCGGCGCTTCCAATAGCCCCAGACGCCGTGCGTGATCATCAGCGGCGAGAGGACGTTTTCGAGCGTCGAGAGTTCGGGCAGCAAGTGATAGAACTGGAAGATCATGCCCAGTTCGCGGTTGCGGAAGCGGTCGCGGGCTTTGGTGGGCAGGTTGTCGATGCGTTTGCCGTCATAAAAAATCTCGCCGGCATCGGGCTTATCGAGCGTGCCGAGGACATGCAGCAAAGTGCTTTTGCCGGAGCCGCTTTGGCCGATGATCGCGGTGAATGCGCCCGACTCGATTTCGACATTCACGCCGCGCAGGACGGGTACTTCGATCTTTCCCTTGCGGTAGCTTTTGCAGAGCTTGTGCGTGCGCAGCGCGATCCCGGGCGTGAACGCCTTCGATTGCGCGGCGGCTTCGACGGCGCTGCCTGCGGGGAAGCTCATGTGTGGTCCGCTTAGTGGCGACGCGGGGCGCACGCCGGGTCGACCATCATGCCTGAATAGCGTCTTGCCGGGCGCTGGCTTATTGGAAGTCATTGGTTTACTCATGACGGAAGGCCTCCACCGGATGTAGCCGCGCGGCGCGGATCGCGGGCAGCACACTCGCCGCCACCGCGATCGCCATCGAGCCCAAAATCACCCAGCACACGGTGAAAGGGTCGACGATTGTGGGAATTTGCGAGAAGTAATAGACCGTCGGGTCGAACACTTCGTGGCCCGTGGTGAGCTCGATCAGCTTGGCGATGCGGTTGATGTTCCAGACGAACATCAGGCCCAAGATCGTGCCGACGCCGGAGCCGACGATGCCGAGTGACAAGCCGTAGGCGAGAAAAATGTTCATCACGCCGCGGCTGGGGGCGCCGAGCGATTTGAGGATGCCGATGTCGCGGGTCTTCTCGACGACGATCATGAAGAAGGTTGCGAGGATGCCGAAGCCGGCCACCGCGATGATCAAGAAGAGCAGGATGTTCAGGAGCGTCGTTTCCATTTGCACCGCGGCGAGTAGCGGGCTTTGCATGTCTTTCCAGGTGCGGATTTGGTAGGGGTATTCGTAGGGCGGGAAGCGGTCGCGAAGCTTGTCGCGGACGAGTTCGAGGTTCGCGCCTTTGCGTAATTTGATTTGGATCGAGGTGACGCTTTTCACGCCGGTGCGCGGATCGATCATCGCCCGCAGTTCTTGAAGCTTGGCGAGCGGGACGAAGGCGAGTGTCGCGTCGTACTCGCTCATTTTGCTTTCGTAGAGGTCGACGACCGTGAATTTGGCGTCGATCGGCTTGGGGGGCATGCCGGCGTTGGGGAGTGCGATGATCACGTCGTCGCCGGGCTTGGCCAGGTAAAAATCCTTGACGGCGCCGCTCGCGTCGCGGCCTCGCATGCTGACCATTTGAATGCCGAGCACACAGCTGACATGTTCATCGACTGCGGGGTCGAAGCGTTCCATTCCTTCTTGCGTGGTGGAGGAGTCGGCGTCTTTGAGTGGATCTTTGGCCTTCTGTTTTGGGTCTTCTTCGGCGGCGGGCTTGATTTCTACGGATGCGCCTTGCAGCTGTTGGATGCGGTCGCGTTCCATTTGCTCGATTTGCTGATTTTGTTCCTCGAATGACTTGTCGGCCGCGGCCCTTTTGCGGCGCCAGGGCCAGCCGACTTCGTCTTCAAAGCGGCTGTCGTAGCCGGTTTCGCGCAGCTTAAATGCAAGCTTCTCGCGGTTGGCCGGGTGCATTAAGAAATTGCTGAAGTCGCCTACTTCGGCGTAGGTTTTTTCGTCGATGCCGATGAGATTAATCTGCTTCGTGACGTACTTCCCGTTGAACGGGATCATGACCATGGCGGGGACTTGGATCGTGGCGGTCATGCCTTGAATGTCGTCGCCGCAGATGCGCTTGATTTCGGCCATGTGGGCTTCGGGATCGGGCATGCCTTCGACGGCGTAGCTTTCGAAGAAGATGTCCGAGAGGATTCCGTGCAGGCGCGTGTGCATTTCATGCGCGAACCCGGCCATGACCGAGTTGACGACGATGAGGGTCGCGACGCCGAGCATCACGCTCACGATCGACGCGAGTGCGATGTAACGGGTGCGCAAATATCGCCAGGCTAAGAGCAGTTTGAACATGGACCCTCCTTGGTCCGCAGGTTTTCGCTTTCGGGGCCGGGTATGGTCTCGGGTTGGCGGTTTTTGGGCAAGGTCAGTTGGGTGCTAGCGGGGCGGGCGGGCTTGCGCTCTGGGGGGATTCAAAAACGGCTTGTTTTCTCAAACTTGTAGTCTTGCAGTCTTGCGCGCACTCGGGCGGCTCGCATCACTTGCGCGCAGGCTTGGCGGGGCGAGCTGGGGGGGGCGGGTTGTCGGGTTGCGGTCTCGGGCGCTCTCGGTGGACGCGTGCCGACGCGCAATCCGAAGGGGTTGGTGGCGGTGGTGGCGGCTGTGGCGGGCTCTCGTGCGAGGTGGCGACGGTGGCGGTTGGTGGCGGGAAACGGGCGCGGTTGCAGGTGCAACTTTTTTTCACCACAAAGACACAAAGACACCAAGACACCAAGACACCAAGACACCAAGAGACCAAGACACCAAGACACCAAGACACCAAGAGACCAAGACACCA
>JBKJSI010000902.1:0-4953 GCA_046595915.1 Pirellulaceae bacterium | reverse complement strand
GCTTTGTCGGGCGCAATGGCGCGGGTAAGAGTACGCTGCTGCGCGTGCTGCTTGGCGAAGAGGAACTGGAAAAGGGTGAAGTGATCCGGCATCCGAAATTGCGATTAGGCTACCTGCGCCAGCATGATCCGTTTATTCCCGGCGAATCGGCGATTGACTTCCTCATGCGCGATAGCGGTCAGCCCGATTGGAAATGCGGCGAAGTCGCGGGCCGCTTTGAAGTGAAGAATGCGTACCTCGAAGGCCCGGTCGCCAAGCTCTCTGGTGGTTGGCAGACGCGTGTGAAACTCGCCGCGCTGTTGTTGCATGAGCCTAACTTGCTGCTTCTGGACGAACCGACGAATTTCCTCGATCTTCGCACCCAGATTTTGCTCGAACATTTCTTGAAAGAATACAAAGAAGCGTGCCTGATTGTTTCGCACGACCGGGCCTTTCTCCGCGCAACGTGCAGCAGCACGCTCGACCTCTCGCGCGGCAAGCTGACCATGTTCCCTGGCAAGATTGATGCGTTTCTCGAGTTTCAGGAAGAACGCCGCGAGCATGAGGAACGCACCAATGCGGCGATGCTTACCAAGAAAAAACAGCTCGAAGAATTCATCGCGAAGAATAGGGCTCGCGCCAGCACCGCGACACGGGCGCGTTCGAAAAGCAAACAACTCGAGAAGCTTGACCTCATCGATATCGAAAGCAACGAACCTACCGCCACGATCCTCGCGCCAATCGTCGAGCCGCGACAAGGGCCTGCGCTGCGCTGCCGCGGGCTTGCGATCGGCTATCCCGAGCGCACGATTGCGAGCGATATCGATCTGGAAATCGATCATGGTTGGCGAGCGGCGATCGTCGGCGACAATGGTCAAGGCAAGACGACTTTCTTGAGAACCATTGTTGATTCGCTCAAGCCGGTGAAGGGCGAAGTGCGCTGGGGTTACGGGTGCCAAGTCGGTGTCTACGCCCAGCATGTCTACACCAGTTTGCCCGAGAACAAGACGGTACTCGATTACCTCGAATACAACGCGGCGGCCGGGACGAAGGACCAGCAGATTCTCGCGATCGCTGGTGCGCTGCTCTTTCGCGGCGAGGCCGTGAAGAAACGGATCTCGGTTCTCTCTGGTGGCGAGCGCGCCCGGCTCTGCTTGGCCGCGCTGCTACTCAGTCAATACAACATTCTGATTCTCGATGAGCCGGGCAACCATCTCGACGTCGACACGATTGAGGCACTTGCGGAGGCGCTGTTGGCTTACAAGGGAACGGTAATCTTCACGAGCCACGATCGCCACTTTATGAAGCGCATCGCTTCCTGCATCATCGAAGTTCGCGATGGGCATGTCGTCAATTATCGCGGTGATTACGAGTCGTACTTGTACTCGGTGAATAAAGAAATTGAGGAAGGAGAGCGAGAGCTTGCCAAAGGGATGAGCAAGGCGCCGACGGCGGCGAAGGCTGCGCCTGTGAAGGCTGCCGCCCCGCGTCGCAGCGAAAAAGAAATTCGCAAAGAGATGAAGACGCTCGAAAAGTCGATTGCGGCACTCGATGATCAAAAGAAGCAGGTCAATGCGAAGCTGATGCAATCGACCGATGCGGCAGAAGCTTTGAAGCTTCACAACGAAGTTAGTGCGCTCACGACGCAACTAGCTGACGCGGAAAACCGCTGGCTGCAACTGCAAGAAGAAGTGGAAGAAGCCTGATAGCGGATTGCGAGGCGTAATGATTGATTGCATGTGCTGGTAATGCCACAGTCGCCTATTTTGCAATGCATACGTATTTTCGTCTTTGCGCTTTCCTTATGCGCCGCCGCCATCTCTTTAGCCCTATTTTGCGCGGCGAGCTCTAGTATTTAGTCGAAGCAACACTCGATTGCTCTTCGACATCGCTTGCGAGCCTTCAAATGGACGCCATTTACTTCTGCATCATGGTCGGCGGCCTCGGCCTCACCGCGCTATTTGCGCTAGGCTGTTTCAAACTTTAGGAGAACGGTCGTGGATACGACATACGTGCTCGGCGTCGCTTTGGCGCTGGGGCTGTTTGGTTACTTGATGTTCGCCATGCTCTTTCCGGAGCGTTTTTCATGACCGCTAGTGCCTGGACCGAAATCGCTCTTTACTTCGCCGTTTTGATTGCACTCGCCAAACCCCTTGGATGGTTTATCGCCCGTGTTTACGCGGGCGAGCCGTGTGGGCTCGAACTTGTCCTTCGGCCCGTCGAGTCGATTACCTATCGCCTGGCCGGCGTCGATCCCAAGTCGGAAATGAGCTGGAAGCAATACGCGATCGCCCTGCTGATTTTCAATTGGATCGGCATGATTGCAGTTTTTGCATTGCAACGCACACAGGGCTTTTTGCCGCTTAACCCGCAAGAGCTTGGCGCAGTTGCGCCCGACTTGGCGTTTAATACGGCAGCCAGCTTCGCCACGAATACTAACTGGCAAGCTTATAGCGGTGAGTACACGCTCAGCCACCTTACGCAAATGCTCGGCTTGGGCGTGCAGAACTTCGTTTCGGCCGCCACCGGCATGGCGGTGCTCGCTGCGCTCATTCGTGGGATCAGTCGTGAAACGACCGAATCGATCGGCAACTTTTGGACCGACCTGACGCGCAGCACGCTTTATGTGCTCCTGCCGCTCTCCATTGTTTTGGCGCTCTTCCTTGTTTCGCAGGGCGTTGTGCAGTCGTTTGGCGTCGCTCGCGAAGTTGCGCTGCTCGATCCCACGGTCGACGGCGATGGCATAGAGGTCGCGACGCAGCTCATCGCTCAAGGCCCCGCTGCTTCGCAAATCGCGATCAAGCAGCTCGGCACCAATGGCGGCGGCTTTTTCGGTGTGAACTCCGCGCATCCGCTGGAGAACCCGACTCCGCTGAGCAACTTTTTTCAATTGATCTCGATCCTGCTGATTCCCACAGCGCTTTGCTTCACTTTTGGCGATCTCATCAAAGATCATCGCCAAGGCTGGGCTCTGCTCGCGGCGATGCTCGTGATTTTCGTGCCCCTCACCGGCTTCTGCATCTGGGCGGAAAACAGCGGAAACCCTCGCATCGCAGCCCTCGGCGTCGACCAGTCGCTGGGCAACATGGAAGGAAAAGAAACTCGCTTCGGCGTCGGCACATCGGCACTTTGGGCTTCCGCGACCACCGCTGCCTCCAATGGCAGCGTCAACTCGATGCACGATTCCTACACGCCGCTCGGCGGCCTCGTGCCGATGTGGCTGATGCAACTCGGCGAAGTGATCTTTGGCGGCGTTGGCAGTGGTCTCTATGGGCTATTGATCTTTGTACTCGTCGCGGTCTTTATCGCTGGGTTGATGGTTGGCCGAACGCCTGAGTATCTCGGCAAAAAGATCGAAGCGTACGAAATGAAGATGGCCGCCCTGGTCGTGCTGATTCCTCCCGCTGTCGTCCTAGGCGGCGCCGCGCTATCCGTTTCCTTTGAAGCCGGTCACTCGACGGTTGCCAATCCGGGCGCACACGGATTTAGCGAAATCCTCTACGCCTGGTCCTCTGCGGGAAACAATAACGGTAGTGCTTTCGGTGGGCTCGGCGTCAACAACCTTTTTTACAACCTCGGCCTCGGCGCTGCGATGATTATCTCGCGCTACTGGCTCATCATTCCGGTGCTCGCCATCGCAGGCGCACTAGCCAAAAAGAAGCGAACGCCCCACGGCGCTGGAACGCTCCCCACGCACACGCCGCTTTTCGTGGTGCTTGTCGTTGGTGTCGTCATCCTCGTCGGCGCGCTCACTTTCGTGCCTGCCCTCGCTTTGGGCCCGATCATCGAGCACCTCCAGCTGATGAGCAAATCCTAGTTCGTAGGTCAGGTTCCCGCCTGACGGTATCGCTGATCGCCGCACACCTTCGTCAGGCAGGAGCCTGACCTACGTTTTGAATTCACTGAATAACGATCTCGCACTAGTCGTGCGAAGGAGCCAATACCGTGTCCGCACATGCAGCTCGTCCCCTCTGGGATCCCCCGATCGTCCGCCGGGCGCTCTGGGATTCGATCCGCAAGCTTGATCCAAGACATCAACTTCGCAACCCCGTGATGTTCACGGTGTTCATCGGCAGCATCTTCACCACGTACCTAGCATTTGCCGCGATTGGCCGCACGAGCGGTGAATCGGCCATCTTCATCGGCGGCGTTTCCCTATGGCTTTGGTTCACGGTGTTGTTCGCCAATTTCGCCGAAGCGATGGCCGAAGGTCGCGGGAAGGCCCAAGCAGACTCGCTTCGAAAATCGCGGAAGGACGCTCAAGCCAAAAAACTAGCCTCAACTTCGCGCACCGCGGCACAGGAAGTCGTCTCGGCGGCCAAGCTCCGCAAAGGTGACGTAGTCCTCGTGGAAGCGGGCGACCTCGTTCCCGCAGATGGCGAAGTGATCGAAGGGATTGCTTCCGTGAATGAGAGCGCGATCACCGGCGAAAGTGCGCCCGTCATTCGCGAAAGCGGCGGCGATCGCAGCAGTGTCACGGGCGGCACGACAGTACTTTCCGACTGGATTATCGTCCGAGTTTCCGCTAACCCCGGTGAAACTTTTCTCGATCGCATGATCTCGCTCGTCGAAGGCGCCAAACGTCGCAAAACGCCCAACGAAATTGCGCTTGATATTCTGCTCGCCGCGATGACCCTCGTTTTCTTATTGGCCTGCGTCACGCTCGTTCCCTATTCCGTCTATAGCGTCAAGATTGCGGGCATTGGCAGCCCCATCACGCTTACCGTCGTCACGGCACTGCTCGTCTGCCTCATTCCAACGACGATCGGCGGGCTTCTCTCGGCGATTGGAATCGCGGGAATGGATCGCATGATCCAGGCCAATGTTATCGCGATGTCAGGCCGCGCTGTTGAGGCTGCAGGTGACGTTGACGTTCTCTTGCTCGACAAAACTGGCACGATCACGCTCGGCAACCGCCAAGCTGTCGAGTTCTTTCCCAATGACAATGTCCCGATCGAAAAACTAGCCGATGCC
>JBKJSI010000887.1:0-4677 GCA_046595915.1 Pirellulaceae bacterium | reverse complement strand
ATTCCCGCTTCTCCCCTTGTAGCTCATTCCCGGCGATACGCTCATCAGGTCCTTACCGGAAATAATGCGATCACGACGATTGGCTGCGCCCCACGCGCAATCGTATCGCACACTATTTGGCGCTTTGGATTGCCAACTTTCATTGCCGAAAAAGCAAAGCTCCCGTCCGCTCCAAGCTTTGAAATTCCGACGTACGCGATCCATGCCTGCATCCGAGATGACGAGGCCCTCTACATCGGACTTATAAAGAATGACAGGAACTTGATTATTAATCAGTAACCAATGCCTTCTATCGATCCGGCTGTAAAATGATTGTATACCCCGAAAGAATCGATCAACGCCAGCAGATGTATTAAGGTTCGTGTTTCTAAGAAATGGCGCCGATTCGAGAAACAGGCAAACTGCGGGAGGGGATGGCACCGCACTTAATGCAAGATTGAGGTTCTCGGCGCCCAGGTTCGATCTTGCCAGAAATGGATCCACTGGCATGTAATCAACGGCAACCGCATCGATTTCGGCGTCCTTCATCCACTGCAATTGCTGCGCAAACCAATAGGGATTCGCGTAGGAGAAGGCTGGACCGGCCTCCATTTTGGGTGGCTCGCGCTTGGAAAAATCAGGCTGATCGGCGTCGAACCAAGTAGTTTGAGGCGACGGATGGATACTTAGATAGTCTGTATTTTGCTTCGTGACGATTTGCTCATACGTCGCAATGTCGTACCAACAGAATAAGTAGGTCATGACCATCCGGTCGGAGATTTTAAAGTTCCTCTGCTGCGCGAGTGTGTTAGAAGTTCCCGTCAGTAAAATCAACAAGGCAGCGAATAGGCAAATAAGAAAACGAGTTTCTATTGCGAGTCGATTAGGGAAAGTGGATTGAGTATGCGAGTTTATTGCGAACATATGAGCCCTTCCTTATGTGGCATGATGAAGCTGGTGTGTTGAAAAAATTCCGCGAAGCAGCATCAAGTAGCTGCTTCAGCAAAGGTGCAGACCGATTGACGAAAAGGACACTGCCGAAGCCGCAGTGTGCGCCTCAGCAAATGCCCGATGCTTCGCGAGATGCTGGCTGATGCTCCGCGTTCAATACATTCCTCGGAGTAAGCCAATATGCTTGGACGTGGAATCGCATTCCGAGGAAGCCCACCGGATTAGATGGGCAAGTAGGCTACAATTCTAAAGAGTCGCTGCGTCCGTAATCTGCAGCGACCATTAAGCAATAACACGCCCTCGGCCAACTAAATCACAAATCCGAACGGCGCGGCATCAAGTGCCTAGCTAAACATTTCGAAGTTTCGCGAGACTCGACGTAGTCCTTTAACGGTCTTATCCGAGCCCGGGCCGCCATTGATGAGGCCGGTATCGACGGACGAATTAACAAACGTCACGGTATCCCGTCCTCGTCCCATCTCAGCTCGCAAACTCGTAATCTGGGCGTCCTTAAGATTCAAGTCATCATTGCCGGCGCCCGTTTTCACCGTCGCGTTGTTGATGGAGCCTTTGAGAAAAACTTCATCGCGCCGAGCGCCGGTTTCGACATTTAGGTTACCCACATTCCCTTCGATGCTAACCCTCGCATAATTCGTGTCGCGAGCAAGCACCGAAATGCTGTCAATTCGACTGGGCGCGGCGATATGCACGAAATCTTGGACGCCTTTGCCCATGATCACGTCCACCGAGGCTAGATTTAGATCTCCGTATAGATCCAAGTCATCAATTCCATCACCGAGGCTGGCTTTGATATTCTGGACGCTATCCACCGAAAAGCTAAGTCTAGCGTTCGATACTCCATTGAGACTCGTCCCTTTTCCATCTACGAAGAGAAGGTTGCTGTCTCCGTAACGACCACGGGTAATAGCGACTGTATTGTCGCCACCGTCGCCTTGCAGGCTCAGCGTATTGCCGGTCAGTTGAACGGAGATATTTCCAGCCATCAGCGAACGATTTTCCAATCGCTCCATCCCCATTTTGCGCCTCTGGCGATTCTTCACTTGCATCTTTTTTGCCCCTTCTGAAATGCATGGCGGTAGCAGGTCTCGAAAGCCGGCGACCCTTTGCTTCCCCCCCGACTAGAGATTCCCAAAACGGCATTCAGGTAGACAAAAGAATGACAGTTTCTGCGAAAACGTTGGTTTTTGCGGGACATTTAGATGCATAACGGCAGATAGTCGCGGTGATTCGGCAGGAAAAAATACTTACTCAAATTCGTGGCATTGCACGCAGGCAAGTGAGAGCGATCTCAGTGTCGTCCACCAGTTCATTCGATAGTGTGGCTGAATTGGCTTCGTGACTTGATTGGATTTTTTGTCTACTTGGAAATGGAATGGGAATCTCAGTTTGTAACGCCAGCGAACAATCGGCGTTTGCGTGTCCTTTGTGGCAGGCTTCTTGAGAACATGGCCCAACGAACTGCTTGAAGACGTATCTCTAGCGCGAGTATTGACCTTCTGAAAACGCAAAATAGCAAGGGACTTCATCTATGAAAAAGATTCCATCCATGCCCGTAAACTTCTTAATCCGCTTTTCATTAGGATTAATGGCGTCGATTGCATGGGTGAATTGTGAGCAAGTCGAAGCTCAGGATTGCGCCGTCAATATTAAGACCAATGGAAAACTCGCCGCGATCGCAATTTCGCCCACTGGTTCACACTTGGCTATCGCCTCCACACCCGATTCCGGCGCCCCGACCAAGCTTGATCTTTGGGATCTTTCCTCCAGCAAGGGAACACAGATTTCGCTTTCGCATCGATCTGAGCCTGCACGTACATTTTTGTTGTTTTCTCCCGATCAGAAGAGTCTGGTAATTTGTACGGATGACAACATCCAATCGATCGATCGCGCCACCGGAAAAGTCGGAGCCAAGCTGCCAAACGAAACCCTCTTGCGAGCTGTGAATGGCTGGATGTTGACCTTATATAAGAAGGGCTCTCTGAGGTGGCGCCGATTCCACGGACACTGCTAGTGCTAAGTTTTTTTTAAGGACTGTATTTCGAACTGGTGTGGCGAGAGGTATCCGAGGGAGGAGTGCCTTCGTTCGAGATTGTAGTAGGCGATGTAATCGCCGATGGCTTTCAGGGCGGCTCGCTGGTTTGGGTATTCGGTCATCTCGAGTTCGGTCTTGAGCGTTCCGAAGCAAGATTCCATGAAAGCGTTGTCATAGACGTTGTCGGGCCTACTCATGCTTTGGCGCATGGCCGCGCGGCGGAGAATCGTTCGATATTGCTTGCCGGCGTATTGGCCGCCACGATCCGTGTGGTGGATCAGTCCGGCTTCAAACGACCTCTGGCGAATCGCTTGAGAGAGCGCTGTAAGCACCAACTGCTCCGTCATTGAATTCGCCAGGCTGAATCCCACAATGCGCCGAGAAAAGCGATCCATCAGCATAGCCAAATAGCAGAAACTGCCTCCCACCATCGGGATGTAAGTAATATCGCCCACCCAAAGTCGATGGATCGCGCTCGGTTCCTTGCCTTCCAAGAGAAGATTGGGACTGTAGCCTAGCGTGTGCCTCGACTCGGTGGTCTTGGGCTTGAAGGACTTCGGCTGAATGGCCACTAGACCCTGAGTTTTCAGTGTTTTCGCCACTCGTCGCCGGCCGCAGTCAAAACCTCGTTCCGCCAGATCGGGAATCAGTCGTCGCGTCCCATAGCGCCTGCGATGTTTCCAGAACAATTCGCGCACCACCGGCGCGAGCTGGTCATCGCTCATTTCGCGCTCGGAAGGCTCGCTCGATTTCCAGGCGTAGTAGGAGGAACGGCAGATTTCTAAAACATCACACACGCTCTCGACTCCAAAGGAAGAATCCTCGAGGATCGCTGGGACCGCCGCATACAGATCGCTCATTCGGTGCGGCCGAAAATACTGAGCGCTTTTTTTAGGATATCGCGCTCCCGGGTGACGCGAAGGAGTTCACTTTCAAGTTGCCGCATCCGCGATTCAAGCGACTCGGCGACCGGGCCAGCGGAGGCGAGTTGATCCGCTTTCCAGCGATAAAGAAGATTAACGCTGATTCCCAAGCGGCTGGCGATCGAAACCGCGCTATGGCCATCCATCAGCATCGCCACGGCTTCGCGCTTGAACTCATCCGTGAAGGAACGGCGCCCTTTCGGTGCTGGCTTTGGCTTCGAACGAGGCATTGGCAACTCCTGGGGGGAATCCCCAAAATAAGGTGTTGCAGTGTCCGTGGAATCGGCGCCACCTCATCTAGTCAAAAATATTCCATGCATGATCCATGCTAAGCCATCATCACTAAATTGGAAGAAACTTGCTTAAACGCTTGTTACACCAGAGCAACTGTTTTCTTCTGCTGTAACGGTCCGTAAATAGGGCGGGATGCAGTTTTATTGCGTCCTGCTTGCGATGCGTTTTCACACGTGCAACAATTCCTGAGCATCGACTGGAACACCCAGAGTTTTCAGGAACCTAACTGTGACTACGCGCGCCGCGAACCAGTTCGTATGGGTTTTGACCAGCTTAGTTGCGTCTTATCTACTAGGAGTTGGAGATGTCCACGGACAACCACCGCCTAAATTAAGTGGCACAAGCGAAAAGCCTGTATCGCAGGTCGCGGCCCTTAAGTTAGACGGCAACGAAACGCCATTAGCGATTCAATATTCGCCGAACGGCGAATTACTTGGTGTATTAACTACAGGAGGCGTCAGGATCTGGAATCTCAAG
>JBKJSI010000866.1:0-27226 GCA_046595915.1 Pirellulaceae bacterium | reverse complement strand
TTTTTGTAGAACGGCAAGGGGGGTTTCCCGAGTGGTCAAAGGGGTCAGACTGTAAATCTGATGGCTATGCCTTCACAGGTTCGAATCCTGTACTCCCCAATTAAAGCTCGCAGTTCTTAGAATCAAATCATTTGCCAAGGAAATGCCTCGTTATACAGGCTGGGCATCAAGACAAGTGCGGTCGAATTCGCTACGATGTGGCTTGGCGGAGAAGAAATCGAGTGATTTAGCGCGGGTGTAGCTCAATGGTAGAGCCACAGCCTTCCAAGCTGAAGACGAGGGTTCGATTCCCTTCACCCGCTCTTGGAAGAGATTTCGGTAAAGCAACTCCCCCATGCGGGGATGCGCGGCGCCGAGTGGCAGGACTCTCGTTTTGGCGAGGGCTTTGCCAAGTTTTTTTCATTGGGGAGACTGGACGAGCCACCAGCCGCACTATTTAAGAGCGGCGGGAATTTGGGTTCGCGACAGTCAAACCAGGGATGTCAGAGGCTGTTGTAGCTCAGTTGGTAGAGCACTTCCTTGGTAAGGAAGAGGTCAAGGGTTCAAGTCCCCTCAACAGCTCTTTTGGTGAACCATTTTTCCAAGAGAAAAACGCCGGCGACGCGTGTTCGCCGGCGGTCAAAACGTGTGTCTTCGTAATTTCGAGTTGTGATTCGTCGCAAAGACGTAGGTGTAACAAGCAATGGCCAAGGAAACATTCGTCCGCAAAAAGCCCCACGTCAACGTTGGCACGATCGGCCACATTGATCACGGCAAAACCACCACCACGGCTGCCCTCTTGGCATGCCAGGCCGCTGTCGGCCTCGCTGAGACCAAGACCTATGCCGATATCGCCAAGGGCGGTACGGTTCGCGACGAAACGAAGACCGTTACGATCGCGGTTGCCCACTGCGAATACGAAACCGAAAAGCGTCACTACGCTCACATTGACTGCCCCGGCCACGCCGACTTTATCAAGAACATGATCACCGGCGCTGCTCAGATGGACGGCGCGATCCTGGTCGTTTCGGCTGCTGACGGCCCGATGCCCCAGACCAAAGAGCACGTGTTGTTGGCTCGCCAAGTCGGTGTGCCTGCGATCGTCTGCTTCCTCAACAAGGTTGACCTCGTTGACGATCCAGAATTGCTCGAACTCGTCGAAATCGAAATTCGCGAACTTCTCAGCAAGTATGACTACCCCGGCGATACGACCCCGATCGTTCGCGGCTCGTCGTTGCCTGCCTATACGAACCCCAAAGATCCTGCCTCGCGCAAGTGCATCGATGAGTTGCTTGTTGCGGTGGACAGCTTCATCCCCGAACCAAAGCGTGAAGAAGACAAGCCCTTCCTCATGGCGATCGAAGACGTGTTCTCGATCGAAGGTCGTGGAACGGTTGCGACCGGTCGTGTTGAGCGCGGCGTGGTGAAGGTCGGTGACGAAGTTCAGATCATTGGTCTCTCCAAGGAACCAGTGAAGACGACGATCACGGGCATCGAAATGTTCCGCAAGTTGCTGGACGACGCCCGCGCAGGCGATAACGTCGGCTGCTTGCTCCGCAGCATCAAGCGTGACGATATCGAGCGCGGCCAGATTTTGGCCAAGCCCGGCTCGATCACTCCGCACACCAAGTTTGAAGCCGAAATCTACTGCTTGTCGAAGGATGAAGGCGGTCGCGCCACTCCATTCTTCAGCGGCTATCGCCCGCAGTTCTATTTCCGCACGACGGACGTGACCGGAACGGTCCAGCTCGTCGGCGCTGAAATGTGCATGCCTGGCGACAACGTTCGCATCAATGTCGAGCTCGGCAAGCCGATCGCGATGGATGACGGCGTTCGCTTCGCGATTCGCGAAGGCGGCAAGACGGTTGGTTCGGGTGTTGTTACGAAGATTTTGTCGTAACAGTGCATTCCACACCCTAGCCCTCCCCCATGAGTACAAGGGGAAGGGGACTAGGCTTGAGGGAAGGCTAACTCGACTAGCGTGAACTTCGCTTTTTGATAAGCTATCGAAACTCCAGAAGGTGCGGCGACTCCCCGTGCCTTTTGGCTTTTGTGGTGATTTTTCGAAAATGCTCTTTTCGAAAAATGCTGCACATCACCGCCGACCATCGGGTTAGCGGGAGGGGTCGCAAGGCATTCTTCACGGCCAGCGCTTTCAAATCGCCAAGGCCGCGCAGGCCGCGCGACTTCCGAAGATGTGGTTCCGGAGTCGAATTGCAAGTGCGAGCCTTTACGACTGTTTTCGTCCGATACGGGCGTAGCTCAACTGGCAGAGCGTTGGTTTCCAAAACCAAAGGTTAGGGGTTCGATTCCCTTCGCCCGTGCTTTTCTTTCTTCTTCGTGCAGATATCGCCCCTCGGGGCGGCAGTTTTGACGCGAGGAAGTTTGAAGCGATGATTTTTGAAGCATTGATTTTATTGAAACGAAGACAAGTCTGACGAAGGGGTTTTGTGGTTTGGCGCATGGTCGCGCGAGATCGCGGAAATCTCGATTGTTGGAATAGATTGTTCGCTGGAAATAGGCATGGCGTCTGACAAGTCGATTTCGCTCACGAACCATTTGTGGGCGGAACTTTTTCAATTTGGCATCTACAAGCCCACCCTGGGACGGGTGACCCGGCAAGTCACGGCCTATGCGCTCTTCGCGCTACTGGCTTACGGCTGCCTAAGCTTGTGGTATTTCCTCGCACCGCGCGGCGGCACCCAAGGGGCGGAAGCGCCGAAGTGGTACCAGGATTATGGCATCTACCTCTACTGGGGATTGCCGACGCTTTGCCTCGCTGCCTCAGCATGGTTTTGCTATCGACTCGTGAACTACCCCCGCTTTGCCGAGTTTTTGATCTCGGTCGAAGCGGAAATGAACAAGGTTTCGTGGCCATCGAGGACTGAACTGATTCGCAGCACGATCGTGGTGATCTTTATGCTGATCTTTTTGGCGATGGTCTTATTTGGCTTCGATGTTCTATGGCGCACGTTATTTGACTTGCTCTATAGCGTTACCGGAGTGGTGACCGCGCAGCCTGCGGATGCTGTTAAGTAAGATCTAAAACCGAAACAAGTAAAATCGCTGAGGTAATGAAGCCTTGGCTGTAAGAACGAGGATTGGCCGTGTCCACAGAGCCTACACCCATCGAAGAAACGCCTGATGCCGCGCCCAGTGGTGCTGGCTCTCCCGCAGAAGCTGCTGCTTCCGATGCGGTTGTCGTGGAAGAATCGATGGCGGATGAAGTGGATGAGGTTGAGGAAGATGTTCCCGACCGCCCGCCGCTCGAACTGATTGAAGAAAAAGAAGAAGTACTCGAGAAGAAGTGGTACATCCTCAAGGTGCAAGTGAATCGAGAAGACTCGATTCGCGACGCTTTGCAGCGCCGAATCAAGATCGCTGGATATGAGCGATATTTCGGCGAAGTGATTGTTCCCACCGAAGACATTGCAGAAATCAGCGCGAAGACCGGCAAGCGTCGGATCGTAAAAAAGAAGCTCTATCCGGGCTACCTGGTTGTGCAGATGGCGATCAATGACGACTCCTGGTTTCTCGTTCGCGAGACCGGCGGCATTGGCGACTTCACCGGCACCTCCGGCAAGCCAGCTCCGATGCCGACATCAGAAATCGAAAAGATTCTGAAGCTTGCGCATCCTTCGGAGGACGCCAGCGCCGCGGTGCGGACGGCGATTCCATTCAAGCCACATGATCGCGTGCGAATCAAGGAAGGTCACTTTGTGAACTTCGAAGGCGAGATCGAGTCGATTGACGAGGCGAATGGCCGCGTTAAGGTGCTCATCACGATCTTTGGTCGCCCCACGCCCTATGACTGCAACTTCTGGCAGTTAGAAGCGATGTAGTTATTAAGACTTTTGCTACGGAATGGATCATTTTTTGGTGATCCGCCCCTGGCGTTTTTATCAAAATCCACTAAGAAACAAGTTCCCAAAAAACTAAGTCCAATTCATTTGGCTTACGAAGCTGGGTCCAACAAAATCAGATAGAGCGTTCGTCATGGCAAAGCAAGTTACTGGACAAGCCAAGTTTCAAGTGCCCGGCGGCAAGGCCACCCCTGCGCCTCCTGTGGGTACATCGCTTGGTAAGTTCGGCATCAACTTGGGTCAATTTGTGACCCAGTTCAATGATCGAACCCGCGAATACAACGGTACGCCGATTCCGGTGATCGTCACGATCTATAGCGACCGCACGTTTGAATTCATCACGAAGAGCCCTCCGGCTTCCTCGATGTTGAAGTCGGCGGCGGGGATTGTGAGCGGCTCGGGTGTGCCGAATAAAGAGAAAGTTGGCACCGTCAACCGCAAGCAGATTGAAGAGATCTGCAAAAAGAAGATGCAAGACCTGAATGCCCGTGATATCGAGCACGCCGCCCGCATGATTGAGGGAACGGCTCGAAGCATGGGAATTACGGTCGTCGACTAATTATTTGAATTTACAACCCCGCTAGAACCGCAGCTTTAGTCTGCGGGAGGGGCGATCTGATCGCGTACGGAACGAAATTCCAGCGCGGCGTTCGCCTTTTTGGCGGCCTACCGATAACTGTGGAATTTATCCGCGCGAGAGGATTATGGTAACGCGATCGAAGCGATATCGAGCATTGACTACGAAGGAAGAACGTCCTTCGATGCCGGTCGACAAAGCCGTCGAGGCGCTCAAGTCATTTGCGACCACGAAGTTTGATCAAACCGTGGAACTGCACTTCCGTTTGGGAATTGATCCCAAGCAGGCAGATCAATTGGTCCGTGGCTCGGTGGTGTTGCCACACGGCATCGGCAAGGCTTTGCGGGTTGCGGTGTTCGCCAAGGGCGACCTCTCGACCGTCGCGAAGGACGCCGGAGCCGACATTGTCGGCCAGGAAGATCTCGCCGCCAAAATCAAAGATGGCTGGATGGACTTCGATGTCTGCATCGCCGCGCCCGACATGATGGGCCTGGTCGGTCCGCTCGGTAAGGTGCTCGGTCCTCGCGGCCTGATGCCTTCGCCACGTGCTGGCACGGTTACGGCCGATATCGCTAAAGCCGTTAAGGAATATAAGGCCGGTAAGGTTGAGTTCCGCAACGACGATGGCGGCAATGTTCACGCGGTGGTCGGCAAGATCAGCTTCACCGTCGAAAAGCTTAAAGAGAACATCGCTTCGTTCGTTCAGCACATCGAAAGCCTCAAGCCGAACACCGTGAAGGGAACTTACATTCGCGGCGTGACGCTTTGTGCCACGATGAGCCCCAGCATTCGACTTTCGGGTATTTAGGCCGAAATTTTAGCGCTGAGTTTCGGCGCTGAGTTTTGGCACTGGCTTCTCTCACGGAGTGGGAGAAGCACTTCAAACGATTCACAAGCCAACTGTTTTTGGTGCCTCATGAGCAAACTCGTTAAAGGTCTGATCACTGCGGAGCTTCAGAAGAAGCTGTCGGGCGTGACTGATGCGCTTGTCGCCGATGTGATCGGTCTCAATTCGGAAAAGACCGCTTCGCTGCGATCGGCGCTGCATGCCAAGAAGATCAAAGTCTTGGTGGTGAAGAACAGCCTCGCCCGCCGAGCGACCGAGGGCACTTCGCTTGCCTCTGCGTTTGAAGGGCTCAGTGGCTCTTCCGCCGTGGTTTGGGGCGCCGATGACTTCATCTCGCTGGTGAAAGAAGTTCACGCACTCGACAAGAGCAAGAAGTTCGAAAAATTCGTCCCTAAGGGGGGCGTGTTTGATGGTGAATCGTTCAAGGCCGAGCGCATCGCCGAAATGAGCAAGTGGCCCAACCGGGTCGAGCAGCTCAGCATTTTGGCGGGCACGATCCTTGGCCCCGGCGCCAACCTGGCGGCGGCGATCAAGGGCCCCGGCGGCACGCTTGCCGGTCAGATCAAGTCCAAGTCCGAGGAGGAGACGGCCGCGTAACGCGATCGCTCGATTCCTTCGGCGCACTGCCCGCTCTCGCCAAGCAAATGCAAACCCGATTCAACGTTTGGGACAGTTTCCAAAAAGCAACTTGATCTCAAGCTTTTCAATAGCTGAGTTTTTCCAAAACAACGTTTCCGCAATTTTAACCCAACATTTGTGATTAACGGGTCAGACCCCTTCGCCAGACCGGCGAGTCGGTGTGAGCCCAGAGAAAGGAAGAGTTTTTCCATGTCCGAAGTCGCGACCGAACTGAAAGAAATTGGCGACAAGATCGCTACCTTGACCCTCAAGCAGGCCAAGGAGCTCACCGACTACCTCGAAGAAGCTCACGGCATTAAGGCCGCGACGGGTGGTGGCGGTGGCGGTGGCGGCGGTGCTGCTCCCGCTCCTGTTGCTGCGGTTGAGCAGACCGAATTCGACGTTGTCATGACGTCATTCGGCGAGAAGAAGCTCGACGTTGTGAAGGTCGTCAAAGACCTGACCGGCGCCTCGCTGATGGACGCCAAGAAGCTGGTAGAAGGCGTGCCAAGCAAGATCAAGGAAAAGGTCTCCAAGGAAGAGGCCGCTACCCTCAAGACCAAGCTCGAAGCCGCTGGCGCCAAGATCGAACTCAAGTAGTAGCCTGAATTGCCTGTTTTGGGGGTTCTTTATTGAACCTCCCCATTCGGGTGGTGTTGGCATCGCAAACCGGGCATTGCCTCGACGTTACCCTGATAAAGAGGGGGTCGAGGTTGTCGGGTTTGTTGATATTTACACTTGCGTCGACAGTTGCTACCATGCAGCGTTCGGGGGAGTGGCTTGGGCTATCAGTGCTTGATCCGATATTCGATCGGAGGGATTTGCGTGCCGTTCTCGGGTCGCCAAGGAGAGGTTGCGCGCCGGGAATTCGCGAGTTGTGCGTATATAATTTGCCAACTTGTTGATCCACGCACGTCTTATGCAGGCTTGTCTGCTGCTAAGTTCATTGGCTCGAAGTTCATTGATTCCTGCCTTGTAGATTTCAAAAGCGAGAGAACCGCGCTCTCGTTAACTGAAATCCGCAAAGTGGTGGTGAATCTGACAATGAACACGATATCTCTCTTCGCTGTCCTCTTTCGAAGTTTGGCAAATTCTCGAAGTTTGCTGGATCTCACGGCGCCGTTTCGAAGTTTTCTTCGGAGCGCCTGGCAGGACAGCAGTCAAAAAATAGTGGGCGACGGGTTTTCGTTTTCGCGCGGGTTTGATTTTGGTAACGCGGCCCTTCAGGGGAGATAGACGATATGGCGGTTCCGGCACAGCGTCGATTGAGTCCAAAAGAATCCCGTCGCTTCGGCAGCGGCAGTCACGCCTTTTCGATTCCCGACCTTACCGAGATCCAAACCCGCAGCTACGAAGCTTTTTTGCAGGCCGATTTGCCGCTCGATAAGCGCAAAGACCAAGGCCTCGAAGGCGTGCTGCGAGAGATCTTTCCGATCGAGAGTTATGACAAGCAAATCAAGCTCGAATTTCAGCGTTATGAGCTCGGCAAGCCGCGCTACTCGCCGGAAGAGTGCCGACAGCTGCGTTTGACCTACGGTCAGCCCTTCTGGGTTTGGCTGCGGCTCAATAAAGAACAGCCGATCGAAGAGAAGGTCTATCTCGGCGATATTCCGATCATGCTTGGCGGCGGTGAGTTCATTATCAATGGCGCCGAGCGCGTCGTGGTGAGCCAGCTCCATCGCAGCCCCGGCGTCGACTTCGTGATGGAAGCCGATGGCGTCGGCGATCGCAAATATCCTTCTTGCCGCATCATTCCTGAGCGCGGTAGCTGGATCGAAATCAACTGCACCAAGAAAGACACCCTCAGTGTCCGCATCGACCAGAGCGGTAAGTTCTCGGCGATGACGCTGCTTCGCGCGATGAGCCCGAAGTACAGCACCGACTCCGATTTGCTTCGCTGCTTCTATGAATCGGGCATCGAAAAAATCGTTGATGGCCGCAGCGCCGCCAAGATCGAAGGCAAGATCGCCGTCGATGACGTTTGCTATCCCGCTTCGAGCGATCGAGCCGGCGAAATCATCGTCGAAGCCGGTCAGAAGATCACCAAGAACATCGCTGAAACGATTTGCACGGCCGGTGTTTCGAAGGTCGAAGTGATGACCGCTCCGAAGGCGACCATCGTGACCACAAGCCTCGCCGAAGATGCAACCTCCAGCCATGAAGAAGCATTGCTCCGCATTTATCAGCGGCTTCGTCCCGGCAATCCGCCGCAGCTCGAAAAAGCTCGGGCATTGTTCTTCGAAAAATTCTTCGACGTCAATCGCTATCGTCTCGGTCGCGTTGGTCGTTTCCGCGTCAATCGCAAGCTCGGGCTCGATGTCTCCGAAAAGGAAATGACGCTGCGTCCCGAGGATTTGATTGCCTCGATTCGCTATGTCCTCGACCTGCTCGATCAAGGCGCGCAAGCCCAGATCGACGATATCGATCATCTCGGTAATCGCCGCCTTCGCACGATCGATGAACTCGCCGCCGATGAAATCCGCAAGGGTTTCCTCAAGCTGCGACGCACCGTGCAAGAGCGCATGACGATCAAGGAAGTTGCGGATATGACGCCGCGCAGCTTGATCAACCCCAAGAGCGTTTCGGCGGCAATCGAATACTTCTTCGGTCGAGGCGAGCTCTCGCAGGTCGTCGATCAAACGAACCCACTTTCGCAGCTCACGCACGAGCGTCGTCTTTCGGCACTTGGCCCAGGCGGTTTGAATCGTAAACGTGCGGGCTTCGAAGTACGCGACGTTCATATTTCTCACTACGGTCGTATCTGCCCGATTGAGACGCCGGAAGGTACGAACATCGGCCTCATCTCTAGCCTCGCGATCTATGCAGGCGTGGATGATTACGGCTTCCTCGTGACGCCTTATCGCCAAGTTTCCAAAGGCAAGCTGACCGACGATGTCGTTTGGCTGCGAGCCGACGAAGAGAACGATGCGTTCGTTTGCCCAGCTGACGCGCCGGTCGAAGATGGCCGGCTGCAGGGTGGTGCGAGCCTCATCGCTCGTTTCCGCAGCGACTTCCAAATCGTCGCCCCGGAGCAGGTGCAATACATCGACGTGGCGCCTTGCCAAATGGTGGGTGTCTCGGCTGGTTTGATTCCGTTCCTGGAACATGACGACGCGAATCGCGCGCTCATGGGTTCCAACATGCAACGCCAAGCGGTGCCGCTGCTCGTGACCGAGCCGCCGATCGTCGCAACGGGCATGGAGAAGGACGTCGCTCGCAATAGCTCGATGGTCGTGAAGGCGAAGCGGGCTGGTAAGGTTAACTATGTCGACGCGACTCGCATCGAGATCGGCTCCGACGTTTACAACCTGAAAAAGTATCAGGGCCTCAATGAGCGCACCTGCCTCAATCAGAAGCCGATCATCAAACCGGGCGACAAAGTCGAGAAGGGCCAAGTGCTGGCCGATGGCGCCGCGACCTTTAATGGTGAACTCGCGCTCGGCCGCAACGTGCTCGTCGGCTTCATGTCGTTCGATGGTTACAACTATGAAGACGCGATCATCATTAGCGAAGAGCTGGTGAAAGCGGACACCTACACCTCGATTCATATCGAGTCGTTCGACGTTGAAGTTCGCGAAACCAAGCTGGGCCGCGAAGAGTTCACTCGCGATATTCCTAACGTCAGCGAAAAGCAGCTTCGCAACCTCGACGAGAGCGGCATCGTTCGCGTCGGAACCTATGTGAAGCCGGGCGATATTCTGGTCGGCAAGATTTCTCCGAAATCGAAGACCGAGCTCACTCCCGAAGAAAAACTGCTCCACGCGATTTTCGGTCGTGCGGGCGAAGATGTGAAGAACGATTCGCTCGAAGTGCCCTCCGGCATCGAAGGCATCGTGATCGACGCACAGAAGTTCTCGCGTCGCATGAGCCTGACCGATGACGAAAAGAAGTTGGCCGAAAAGGAACAGAAAGACGTCGAAACCACGGGCAACGAATCGATCGCCAAAGCTTTTGGCGGGATGATCGAAGAGATGGAAGTCGTGGTCGGCCGAACGATCACCGATGAAGACAAAACTCCGCTCGCCAAAGATCAAGACGCAAAATTCGTCGCCGAACGTGCGACCCAGTTCCGCCTTTCTCTTGTCACTGACACGATGCGGTCAGAAGAGAAGAAATCGGAACTTGAAAAAATCTATAAGCAGAACTGGACTGCTGTTGAAGCCGCGATCGACCTTCGTGATCGCAAGCTCAATAGCCTCAAGCGAGGTGAAGAGCTTCGTTCCGGCGTGCTGCAAATGGTCAAGGTTTATATCGCGACCAAGCGAACGATTTCGGTCGGTGACAAGATGGCCGGTCGCCACGGTAACAAGGGTGTGATCGCCAAGATCCTCCCCGTGGAAGACATGCCCTTTTTGCCCGATGGTCGCCCGCTTCACATCATGCTCAACCCGCTGGGCGTGCCTAGCCGTATGAACGTGGGACAGATTTTGGAAACCCACTTGGGCTGGGCTGGAGCCCATCTTGGATTCCAGGCGGTGACGCCGGTATTCGACGGCGCCACCGAGAAGGATATCAACGACGCGCTTGCCGCGGCCAAATTGCCACGCCACGGCAAGATTCGGCTCCACGACGGGCGCACCGGGGAACTTCTCGAGCAAGAGACCACGGTCGGTTACCTCTACATGCTGAAGTTGCATCATCTTGTCGACGACAAGGTGCATGCCCGCAGCACGGGGCCTTACTCGCTCATCACGCAGCAGCCTCTCGGCGGCAAGGCGCGATTCGGCGGTCAGCGTTTTGGAGAAATGGAAGTGTGGGCGCTGGAAGCTTATGGCGCCGCTTACATCCTTCAAGAATTGCTCACCGTGAAGAGCGACGACGTCGAAGGTCGCACCAAGATCTACGAGTCGATGGTCAAGGGTGAAAACACTCTGGAAGCCGGCACACCCGCCAGCTTCGACGTGCTCTGCAACGAAATCCGCGGCCTCGCGCTGAATATTCAGCTCGAAAAACGTCGCGTGTGATGACCTTCCTTTTTTCCCGTTGATTCACCTCGCGTTTGGCACAGGCAATTGACCCAGTTAATTGACACAGTGCCCGCGAGGCGAAGTCGGCCCCTTCGCAAGACACACCACCGGCGACGACTCGAACTGCCAAAGCCAAGACGCCCGCAATCGAGTCGCACGGCAAAAGGAGAATAGGGACATGTCCAGCAACAACACGAATTCGAATGCTGAAGGCACCTATGAGCGCATTAATGACTATGCCTCGGTGAAGATCAGCCTCGCTCGCCCGCACGACATTCGCAGCTGGTCGTTCGGCGAAGTGAAGAAGCCGGAAACGATCAACTACCGCACCTACCGCCCTGAAAAGGATGGTTTGTTTTGCGAACGCATCTTTGGCCCTGAAAAGGACTGGGAATGCGCCTGCGGTAAGTACCGCGGCATGAAATACAAAGGCATGATCTGCGATCGTTGCGGCGTGAAAGTCACGCACTCGCGCGTTCGCCGCAAGCGCATGGGCCATATCGAGCTCGCCGCGCCGGTTGTACATATCTGGTTCTTCAAGGCGATGCCAAGCCGCCTCGGCAACTTGCTCGACATGAAAACGTCGAGCCTCGAAAAGGTGATCTACTTTCAAGATTACGTCGTCGTCGATCCCAAGACGACCGATCTTGAACGCCAGCAGCTGCTGACCGAAGAAGAATTCCGCGCCGCCAAGGAAAAGTTCGGCGAAGGCTCGTTCGAAGCCGACATGGGCGCTGAAGCGGTTCGCAAACTCCTTTCGGCACTCGACCTGGTGAAGCTCTCCGAAGAGCTGCGCACCGATCTGCATGAGACGAATTCAAAGCAGAAGAAAAAGGATCTCATCAACCGGCTCAAAATCGTCGAATCGATCCGCGATAGCGAAAACAAGCCGGAGTGGATGGTCCTCGACGTGATCCCGGTCATCCCACCGGACTTGCGTCCCCTTGTTTTGCTCGATTCGGGCAACTTCGCGACGAGCGATCTCAACGATCTCTATCGCCGCATCATCAACCGCAACAATCGTCTGCGCAAGCTGGTAGACCTCAACGCGCCGGAAGTCATCATTCGCAACGAAAAGCGAATGCTTCAGCAGTCGGTAGATGCGTTGTTCGACAACAACCGCTGTAAGCGACCGGTGCTCGGCAGCAGCAATCGCCCGCTCAAGTCTTTGACCGACATGATCAAGGGAAAGCAGGGCCGATTCCGTGAAAACCTCCTCGGTAAGCGTGTCGATTACTCGGCTCGCTCCGTCATCGTGGTGGGTCCGCGTCTCAAATTGCATCAGTGCGGATTGCCGAAGAAAATCGCGCTCGAACTCTATCAGCCCTTCATCATTCGCAAGCTGAAAGAGTTGGGCCACGCTGACACGATCAAGTCAGCGAAGAAGATGCTGGAACGCAAGGACGAAGAAGTCTGGGACATTTTGGAATCGGTGATTCAGAATCACCCCGTGCTCCTCAATCGCGCTCCGACCTTGCATCGCATGGGTATTCAGGCGTTCGAGCCAACCCTGGTCGAAGGCAACGCGATCCATCTTCATCCGCTCGTGTGCAAAGGCTTCAACGCCGACTTCGACGGCGATCAGATGGCCGTCCACTTGCCCCTCTCGATCGAGGCACAAGTCGAAGCGCATACGCTGATGATGTCGACGAACAACATCTTTGCCCCGTCCAACGGCCGGCCGATTATGAGCCCGTCGCAGGACATGGTGATGGGTTGCTACTACACGACGATGGACATTCCCAATCGCAAGGGCGAGGGAATGACCTTCAGCAACGCCTCGGAAGCTGACTTGGCGTTCAACTTGGGCAAGATTGATCTGCATGCGAAGATCAAAATTCGCCTCGCCAAGACTCAAAGGGTCAAAACCGAGGAATCGAAGAAGAAGTCGAAGCCGGGCGAGATCATCGAGACGACTTATGGTCGCGTCGGCTTCAACATGATGCTGCCGCGCGGGATGGACTATTACAACATCCGCCTCAAATCGGGCGATCTCGCGACGGTGATCTCCGATTGCTATCAGCGACTCGGCCGCAAGGCGACGATCGAACTGCTCGACAACATGATGCAGCTTGGTTTCAAAGAGAGCACCCGCAGCGGTCTCTCCTTCGCGACCGATGACTTGATCACGCCGAACAGCAAGATCAAGACGATCGCCGAAGCCGAGAAGACCGTCCTCAAGCTCAAGAAGCATTACGAGCGTGGCGTGATTACGTTCCAAGAGCGTTACAACCAGGTGCTCGACACCTGGACGCATGCTCGCGAAGAAATTTCCAACGCAATGCTCGCCGAAATGGAAGCCGATGTTCGCGCCCTCACGGGGTATGTGAACCCGGTGCTCCTTATGTCGAACTCCGGTGCACGCGGTGGTATCGAGCAGATTCGCCAGCTGGCCGGTATGCGTGGTTTGATGGCTAAGCCGTCGGGCGAAATCATCGAAACGCCCATTAAGGCGAACTTCCGCGAAGGTCTCTCGGTGCTCGAATACTTCAGCTCGACGCACGGCGCCCGCAAGGGTTTGGCCGATACGGCCCTCAAGACAGCTGACTCGGGTTACCTCACTCGTAAGCTGGCCGACGTCGCGCAGAACGTGGTCGTCACGATGCACGATTGCGGTACGACTCGCGGCATCACCAAGGGCGTTATCTATCGCGGCGAAAAAGTAGAAGTGCGACTCTCCGCAGCGATTGTGGGCCGCGTAAGCCGCCACAACATCGTCAATCCGGTGACCGACGAAAATGTGGTCAAGGAAAGCGAACTGATCACGCCGGAAATCGCTCGCCGCATCGAGGAAATGGGCCTGGAGAAAATTCAAGTTCGCAGCCCGATGACTTGCGACGCGCACCTTGGCGTTTGCCGCTCTTGCTATGGCATGGATCTTTCAACCGGCAACATGGTGGAAGAGGGCATGGCGGTCGGCATCATTGCCGCCCAGAGCATCGGCGAACCCGGTACGCAGCTCACGATGCGTACGTTCCATCAAGGCGGTTCGGTCAACGTCGACCTTGAGAACAATGAGCACAAGTCGAAGGCCGCGGGTAGCATCAAGTTCACCCGCCTCCGCTATGTGCGAAACGAAGAGGGCAAAGACATTGCCCTCACACGAAATGGTGAAATCTCGATCGTCGATGAACGCGGTCGCGAGCTAGAGAAGTATGACGTGCCCGCAGGCGCCATCCTTCTCGTGAAGGAAAACGAAGTCATCAAGAAAGAGCAGCCGCTCTGTACTTGGGATCCGCATAGCTTGCCGATCTTGGCGGAAGTCTCCGGTAAAGTTCGCTTCGACGACGTGGTCGACGGCGAAACGATGCGAATGGAAAAAGACGCGGGCGGTACAACTCGTCGCGCGATCATGGAGCATAAGGGCGAATTGCACCCGCAAATCGTTCTCGAAGATGAAGATGGCAAGCCGCTTGATGTGTACTACCTGCCAGAACGCGCCCATATCGTGGTCGAAGAAGGCAAGATGATTTTGGCGGGCGCCGTGCTCGCCAAGACTCCTCGCGAAGCCTCCGGCGTTTCGGACATCACGGGCGGTCTGCCCCGCGTTACCGAAATTTTCGAAGCTCGCAAGCCAAAAGATCCTGCGGTTGTCGCGGAAATCGATGGGACCGTCGAAATCTTGCCCGAGAAGAAGCGCGGCAAGCGAACGATCATTGTTCGCAGCGATTCGGGCATCGAGCGCGAGCATCTGGTGCCGCACGGAAAGCGTTTCCACGTTCACAAGGGCGATATCGTCCGCGCCGGTCAGGCTCTCGTTGAAGGTCCACTCGTTCCCCACGACATCTTGCGTGTCTCGGGCGAAGAAGCCGTGCAGCAGTACCTGCTGCATGAAGTGCAGAGCGTCTATCGCACGCAGCGCGTCGATATCAACGATAAGCACATCGAAACGATCGTCGCCCGCATGCTCCGCAAGGTGCGTGTTGAACAGGCGAACGACACCAACCTGTTGCCAGGTTTGGTGATGGATCGCTTCGATCTCCGCTTGATCAACGACAACCTCACCAAGTGCCTCAAGATCTCCCAAAAGGGCGATAGTGAGTTCGAAGTGGGCGCGATCGTTCCTCGCGAGGCGGTCGAACAGACCAATAGCCAAATCGAGGCGCTCGGCGGCAATGTGGCCAAGGGAACCAAACCGAAGCCCGCGACCTATAGCGTTCAGCTGTTAGGTATCACGAAGGCGTCGGTCCAAAGCTCCAGCTTTATCTCCGCCGCGAGCTTCCAAGAAACGACGAAAGTGCTCACCGAAGCCGCACTCGCGGGCAAGGTCGACTACCTCGTCGGTCTCAAGGAAAACGTGATCTTGGGTCACTTGATCCCCGCAGGAACTGGTTTCCGAACCTACCAAGATTCGGATGTCCGCTACCGACCTGAGGCGCTCGCAGCCTTGGAAGCAGCCAAGGATCGCACGATGCTCGAAAGCTTCCCACTCCTCGACCAGTCGGCTGCGGCGGCTCCCGCTGCTCCGCCGCAACAAGCCCCAACCTACGTCCCTCCGACTCCTGCTCCGCAGGCAACGCCGGTTGCACACGCTCCGGTGACCAATGGCGAGCCCCAAAAGCCCGCCCCGAGTCCGCTCGATTTGCTCCTCAACCAAGACAATTCTTAAGCGTGGTTGGGTGGTGCGAGCTAAAAGAAAATGAGCAACTAGACCGAAGTAGATCCCCCCGCTCGCTACATGCGCGAGCGAAGGGGGAGTGAACTGAGAGTAAGGCGTGGTTTGACATACCCCAGAACGGCGGTAGTGGCGTTTTCTGGTGAGGTTGCTTCATCTTCTTTATCAATGTGTTCAGCGGCCAGGTATCGCTGAGCAGTTCGGCTCGGAGCCTAAGGCATTTCCAGCTTCGCGAATCAGTCGACGCTAGAAATTTCTTAGTTGATCGATCGCCGCCCCCCCAACCGTCTCGCTCCCCTTCGCAGCGGCAGCTTCGAGCTCGTCCATCAATCGGTGGCCATGCTCCCGTAGTGGCACGTCATAGGCGAGGCCAACGGCCACTAGGCGGTGACAATGCGGCACATTGAGGATACGACCTTGGCTCAATAGCGGACGGTAAAATCATCGCAAGCAGTTGCCGTAGCTTAGGTTACGACGATGTGTTCGTTTTCGCCAAAACGAAGAAGTGGTGTTCTTCGCAGCGATTTAACGATGCCGTTGGGTGAAATGAGCGAATGCGTGCGGTAAGATATCGGGCCTCTTGCCGGAGAGTGTCTCTCAGCCAATTCACCGCCCGGCGTTTCACATCTTGTGTTTCTCTGTGAGGATTTTTCGATGCGAGTTCGGACGATTTGCGCTGCGGCGCTGCTAATGCTGGGAACCGTTTCTTCTTCGTTTGGGCAGGAACAGCCCAAGCCTTCGAAGGAACATGAGTTTCTCAAGCAATCAGTGGGCGAATGGGCTGTGCATATGGGCGGTGATGCAAGTTCACCTGCCATTGGAACGTCGAAGCATAAAATTGCGATGGGCGACCTTTGGCTCATCAGCGATGCCGAATTGGATTTTGGCGGAGCGAAATTTACGGGTCATGGTATCGACTCTTATGACCCCGTGAAAAAGAAGTACGTCGGCGTTTGGGTTGATTCGATGACGACCGCGCCTATCGTGTTTGAGGGAGATCTTAGCGCCGACGGTAAGATTCTCACCGTCACCGGCAAAGGGCCTGGGAGCCAGGATGGCAAAACGACCGACTACAAAATGGTCACCGAGTACAAGAACAAGAACAGCCACGTCTTCAAGATGTGGAGCGGAACGCTGACCGGCGAACCGATGCTTACGCTGACCTATGTCCGCAAAAAGTAGTGTCGAGAACTTGAACTTTGGCCCGCCCGTGTGTAGCGCCAATTGCGGGGCGGGGCGGGGCGGGCTTTTTTGAAGTTTCAGGAATTAGCGAAACCATTCGGCGTAAAGCGTGTTTACGTCTAGTTGTCCCTTTCACGGGCCATGCGGCGCGGTCGCAGAGTAGCGGGCGTCTCTTGGCGAGTTTTTTTGAGGTAGCTCTTATGAAACATGTTATTGTCGCGGTCGCATTGATTTGCATTGGCGGCGCCGCCAATTTGTCCGTCGCTCAAGAAGCCAAGAAGGCTGATCCTACGGGCACATGGAAGTGGACAACCGAAGGTCGCGATGGCGCCAAGCGCGAGATGGCGCTGAAACTGAAACTCGAAGGCGACAAGCTGACGGGTACGCTTACCTCGCCAGGACGTGGTGGTGGAGCTGCCACCGATACAGCGATCGAAGAAGCAACTTTCAAGGAAGGCGACGTGGCCTTCAAGGTCTCGCGAACGATCCAGAACAATAAGTTCACCACGACGTATACCGGCAAGATCGAAGGTGACGTGCTGAAGGGAACGGTTGAGCGCCCGGGCCGTGACGGCGGCGAATCGACCAAGACTCCCTTTGAAGCCAAGCGAGAGAAGGAAGAGCCCAAGAAGTAGTCCACTCCGAAGCGTTGCGAAGTAAAGGGCGGCAAGTCACTTGGCTTGCCGCTCTTTTTTTGCGCCCCGAAAGGGTTAGCCCACGCCAATCTTGGTGCGCAGCGAAGTCAGTAAATCAATCGCCCCACCAATTTCCGCCTTCTGCCGCACCGGGTCTTGCGGGATCTCTCGCTCGATCGTCAGCGGCCCGCGGTAGCCGATTTCTTTGAGGGTCTTCAAGTAGTTTTCCATGCCGACATCGCCTTGGCCGAGCGGCACTTCTTGGCCCCACTCTTGCCCCGGGTTCTTGGCCCATTTGCCATCTTTGCAGTGGATACTTCGAACGTATTTGCCAACCTTCTTGAGCGCGGCGATTGGCTCGCCGGTTCCGTAGAGGATCATGTTGGCCGGATCGAAATTGATAAACAGATTATCGCGGCTCACATCTTCGATGAATTTGAGCAGGCCATCGGCGGTTTCCTGACCCGTTTCGAGATGGACGGACTGTCCATTGTTTTTGGCATGGTCGCACAGATCGCGAGTGAGTTCGACGATCGAATCATAAAAGGCGCCGACCGCGTCGTGTGGAATAAAGCCGAGGTGCAGGCCGACCGCTTTGCATTTCAGAAGCTTGGCGAAGTCGGCGATCTCTTTCATTTCGGCGACGCGCGCGGCGCGGGTCGCTTCGGGCACCAGTCCCACGGTTTTTTCGACCGTGGGAATATCAGCGTAGCTTTCCCCTTCGAAGCCGCCGAATACGCAGGTGAGCTCAATGCCGTAATCAGCGAGCGTTTTCAAAAATCGCTCGGCGTTGGCGGCCGTCCGCGTGCTTTTCTCCGGCGCATGAAGTTGAATCGTGGGAACACCCAAATCGCGCGCCACTTCAAGTTTGACGCCCAGTCCTGCATCAATACTCGCAAATACGCCAATCGCCCAAGGTTGCATTCGTTACTCCTAAACCTTCGTTAGCTTTTTGTACTCATCCTCAACACTCGACCCATCCGGCGTTTCCGGCTTGTCGGCGTCATACCACGCCTCATCAAACTTGAGATAGCCGCCCTTGCCGCTATTGGCGTTCTTGATGGCGACATTGGTGGCCAGCGCGATAACCGCGTCGCCCATGGCGATTTCGCCTTTGCAGCGAGGCTGATTTTCTGGAGCTGGATTGCGAATGCACCAGGCCCAGTGCTCGATCTCTTCTTGGTAGCCGCGGCTGACGGGGCCTTCAGAGGCTTTAGCGACGGCGGCGGTTTTGCCGGACGCTTGCGTATCGAGCACGGCGGCGCCTTTTTCATTTTTTGACATGCCGACGCGCGTAGCGGTGTCGGCGTCTTTGTAGATCATCACGTCCTTTTCACGCTCGAGGATCAGCGTGCCCTTGGTGCCCATGACGATTTCGCCATAGCCGCCGTAGCCATTTCCGTTGATCGACGAATAGGTGACGATGATCTTCTTGTTCGGATCGACATCGTAAGACGGAATACCCTTGGCTGGATCGGGGATCGCGAGGACATCATCCTTGTAGCCGACATTGAAGTCGGGCTCGTATCCCGGGCCGGGGAATTCGAACATACAGTAGACATGATCTTCGGCTTGGCGATCGTTGCCAAAGGTGTAGCGCCCACCGAGGGCATGAACCGAAAGCGGGTGAGCCTTTTTGCCATCCTTGCGAAGGGCGCTGCAGAAGATCGTGGAAGCATCGAGTTGATGGCTGCCAAGCTCAGCCATGAGGCCGCCGCCGGTGCGTTCCCAGAGGCGCCATCGGCAAAGTTCTTCCAGGGCGCTGATGCTGCGATCACCAAGTTTAAAGTCGGCATAGCCATGCTTCACCGCTTCGACCTTGGCGTCGCGGGCCCAGGCTTCCCACTGAGCGACTTTCTTGGCCAATTTCTCGTTGGCAATCTGATCAGTCTCTTTCGCCAAATCGGCCTTCATTCGATTCAATTGACCAACGATCTTGTCGAGCTTTTTGCCTTCGCGGTTCGTTTCGCCGCCGGGGAGAGGTTGTTGCCAACTGTCGTTTCCCGGCAGGTTGCCACGATGCCACTGGGCGCGGATATGGTGGAGTTCACCGAAGACGCCGCTCTTGATGAGATGGACGGCGTTGTCATAGAGAATGCTGTAATGTCGCTGATGTCCTACGGCGAGGTATTTTCCTTGTTCCTTGGCGACGCGGCACATCGCTTTGCACTGGGCGATGTTATGTGCCATGAGTTTCTCGGTCAGCACATGCTTGCCCTTGAGCATCGCATGAACCGCAGCTTCGGCGTGCAAGTGGAGCGGCAGCGCAATGATCACAGCTTCGATGTCAGGATTGTCGAGCAGTTCGTGATAGTCGCCTTCATAGACCTTGACGTTTCGGCGGGCTTCGTCTTCCGATTTCCAGCCATACTTGGCCATGAGGCCAGGGCGGGCTTCAAGCGCGGTGTCGCTGGCCCAGTCGCCATGAAAGGCGCGATGGATGCCAAAGGGGCGAATGTCGGCGATCGCGACGCACTGCACGTACTTCGGATTGAGACCGCCGATGAGGACGTTGCCTTCGTCGCCGACTCCGATGATGCCGACACGCAGCGGGTTATTGACCTGCGAATAGCCGAAGTAGAGCGCGCCAAGGCCGCCGCTCGCAACTGCGCCGGAGGCGAGGGTCGACATCAGGAATTCGCGGCGGGAGAAGCCGACTGCGTCGTAATAGTTTTCACGCCCTGTGGTGGCGTCTTCGGGGGAGAGGATCATGACTATTTGCCTTAAGTGCTGAGTGCTAGATGCGATAGTGCTACGTAGGTTGAACTGAAATACTACGTTTGCGGCGGAAGATTTGCCCGAGGAAAAAATCCAGTCCCGCGAAGCGCCCGGCGCTCGTCGCGAAGAGAGCGAAGACTGCGGCGAGTTCGACCACTTGGTAGTAGACCGGCGCAACTCCAGGGAATCCGGGGAGTTGGCTGGAGACGACAGAGGCGAGAAATAGCCCGGCTACCAATGTCGTGGGACGAACGAAGAGGCCCAGGATGAGAAAGATACCGATGGTGAGGTCAAAATAGGGAATGACCGAATCGACGGTTTCGGCGCGGACGAGATGTTCATCGGGACGGGCAAGGCGAATCGGGCCGGTTCCGCCATTGGTGGCGCGGGAACCAATTTTATTGATATCTCGCTCAAGCGATTTGAAGGTCGCATCGATTTGCGCGAGCCAAGGGCCCGCGTCTCGTTTCAAGTCGGAAGTAATCTTTTGGCCTTGCCCAAGGAGAGAATCGACTTCGATGCGACCAGGATCGGTTTCGATTTTGGAGCGTCTTTCAAGTCCCTTGAGATAGACGGAAATATCGTCGCCATACCCATCGAAGAACTCTTTAACGCCCTTCTTTCGAAGTTCAAGGGCGGCCTTCGCTTGCTTGGCGGCTTCGCCATCGAGTCCAAAATGGGCGACGGCTTGCTCGTGGTAACGATCCAGCGCGGCGTCGACTTTGGATTGGTCGAGCCGGATGCGCCCGTCGTAGTCCCAAATGAAGCCGCGAAAAATTGGCTGAGTGGGGCCCTTTGCGGCGCCGAAGAACCCAGCGGAGAAAGGCTTTTTGTCGCTCAGCTTGGTGTAGCCTTCGCAGACGAAATGCCACCCGATCGCGAGGCGAAGCAGGACGATGCCGAAAATGGCGAGAGTGCTATATCGTTGCGAAGTCACGGCGGAGGCGAGCCCCGGAGAGGTCAAGAGAGGAGGGTCGAGTCGCCATGATTGAGGGGCAACTAGCCCATTATTATGGTCCGACCAGCCTCGAACGCCAACTGGGCAAAATGCCGCCTGCAAATCGTTATTTGATGACTTCCGGTTCGATGACACGCATCGTTTTCCAGCTTCCCCAAAGAAATCGGGCGCAAAAGACGAGAAACAGTAGCGCGAGCCACGTCGTGACGATGCCCCACCACCAATAAAGCCCGGTAATGTGCCAGCCCTCGGCGAATTGGCGCAGGTATTTGCCGGTAACGACCGTCACGAGCGGGATTCCAGCCGAAACCACGAACACAAATGCGGTGTCGCCTGCCCCGCGCAGGGCCGAGACGAAAATGACTTGGGCGCCATCGAGAATGCAGTAGATCGCGGCGAAACGAAGAAGGCCTTTCGCCATTTCCACGGCAACGACGTTGGTTTCGCCAATGTCGCCTTGGTGGGCGGCGAAAAGGAAGTTCGGGAATGCGAAATAGATGAGTGCGCAGAGGCCCGTAAAGGAAGTGGCGAGCCACATCGCGGACCACGTCGCTCGCGCGGCGTATTCGGGCTTGTTATCGCCCAAGTAACGTCCCACGAGCGCGGAGACAGCGCCGCCCATGCCGAAGACCGGCGTGAAGGCGAACATGTTGAGACTCAGAGCGAGTGACGTCGCCGCGAGTTCGAGCTTGCCTTCGCCGCGAATGAAGAAGACGAGGAGCGTAAAAGTGCTCGTTTCGACAAAATACTGCATCCCGGCGGGAACGCCGTAATAAAGCAATCGCGAAAGAAGTCTCCAATTTGGCAAGCCGCTTAACAACTCAACGCCATATTGATGTCGCGACGCGGGCGTGTAGACGAAAAACAGCAGGATGGCGACTTTGAGCCACTGCGAAATAATTGTCGCCCAAGCCGCGCCGGCCACGCCTTGTTCG
Source organism: Pirellulaceae bacterium (assembly GCA_046595915.1). GTDB lineage: Bacteria > Planctomycetota > Planctomycetia > Pirellulales > Pirellulaceae > JBKJSI01. The sequence goes on along the minus strand of JBKJSI010000866.1, from coordinate 5,332 downwards.
GCAAAGCCCCAAACCCCAAAGATCATGGCGTAGTCGAGGGCGATGTTAACGCCAGCCGCGAGGAGGCTAGAGCACATTTCGATGTTCGGTTTGCCGCGCCCGTTGAAGAAGGCCCCGAGGGCAGCGGCCATCACGACAGCGGGAGCGCCCAGCATAGAGATACGAAAATAGATTGTTTCCAACCCGGCGAGCTTTGCGTCGTCGCTCGCAAAGAAATAGGGCGCCAGCGGTATCACACAGGCGAAGATCGGAATGCAAGCGAGGCCGACCCATAAGCCCTGCGCGAGGATGGCGCCGATTTCTTTTTCGCGTCTGGCGCCGAGATACTGTGCTATGAAAGTTTGGACATAACCCGCGACTCCGAAAGGGAGGCACATGAAGACCCAAACGAGGACTCCGCCGCTCAATGACGCGGCGACGCCTTCTTCGGAATACCAGGCGAGGAAGAGCCGATCCGTGAGTTGGAGCACGGCATAGGTCGAGGTGGAGATCGCCATCGGCACTGCGAGCGCAAGAATTTCGCGCATACCGCCTGGCTTGAAGGGCCGGGCAGTCGGTTTGCGTTCGTCCGTGCTTTTTGCCAAGGCGTCCATAATTGCTTTCGGGAGAGGAACGTCGGCCGCGACGTCATAAGCGATTGGGGCTTGGAATCCTTAATGGAGCAAGGGGACGGTGGATAGGTTCGATCAGAACGTGCAAAATCCATCGCAAACCTCTGCTGGAATTCGACTTAGCACCGATACTGCGTGCCCCTCGCCGACTCAGCGAGCGAATTAGGTACGATTTCGGTGGATTTTCTTTCGAGGACGCCCAGAAAGGCTTTTATGCGCATTGCCCTTTGTTATCCCCTGGAACCTCAGCACGTTGAACAAATCCAAGCAGCGGCGCCGAAAGTGGAAGTGATCAATGCGGGACAGGAGGGAATTGCCGAGGCAATTGTGGCGGCGGATATTTTTTGCGGACACGCCAAAGTGCCGATGCCTTGGGCGGAGGTCGTCAAGAAAGGGCGGCTAAAGTGGATTCAATCCTCGGCGGCGGGACTTGATCATTGCTTGACGCCCCCGGTGATTGATTCGGAAATTGTGGTCACGAGTGCGTCCGGCCTATTTGCCAATCAAGTTGCCGAGCAGACTTTTGCACTGCTGCTGGGTCTGATTCGATCGATGCCGGTCTTCTATCGGGCGCAACAAAAGAAGGAATTTATCCGCCGACCGACTAGCGATTTGCATGGTCGGACCGTTGGGATTATTGGGCTGGGAGGTAATGGGCGAAGGATCGCGGAGATACTTTCCGTCTTTCAAACGCGAATATTGGCGACTGACTTCTTTCCGACGCATAAGCCATCGCATGTCGAGTCGCTTTGGCCGATCGACAAGCTTGATGAATTGCTGCGCGAGTCGGAGATTTTAATTCTCGCACTGCCACTCAACGAAAACACCCTCGGCTTGATCGATGCCAAGAAGTTGTCGCGGCTTCCCAAAGGCGCCATTTTGATCAATGTGGCGCGGGGGCAGGTCATCGTCGAGAAGGATTTGGTCGCGGCGCTGCAATCGGGGCACCTGTCGGGCGCCGGCGTGGATGTAACCGAAGTCGAGCCACTAGCGACAGAGAGTCCGCTTTGGGAAATGCCTAATGTGGTGATAACACCCCATGTGGGCGCGCAGTCGCGACGTCGACTTGACGACACCACGGCGCTGATTTGCGAAAACTTGCGGCGATATTTCGCAGGCGAGCCCTTGTGGAATGTGGTGGACAAAAAGCTCGGCTTTCCACGTCCCGAAAATGTATTTCGGATCGCCGCCAAAGCTTAAAAACACGTGGTTTACGTGCTAGCATGCTAGTAGCATCGCCTGGACCTGGGGGACTCATTGCGCTACGATAACCGACCCTCCCCCACCCACCTGAGCAGGCGGCATGTTTCTCACCACGCGTCATGATGTCACGATCACACATAATCCGGAAGGCGTAAACAGCGGTCCGACGAAGTGTGAAGATCTGCTGCATCGCTATGAGAACATTGTCGCGCAGAAGCGATTGAACTGGACTCCGCACTTGCGTTTCGCCGAAGTCGTCGGCTCCGGCGGACAAGGCGTTGTCTTTCGCACCGAATGGCGCGGCGCCGATGCGTTTACGATTCCCGTCGCCGTCAAAGTATTTTCTCCTGAGCGCTATGACACGCCAAAGAGCTATGACGAATCGATGCAGCGACTTGCCGACGTAGCAGGTCGTGTGGCGCAGATTCAACACGATCACCTGCTAGGTGTGCATAACTGGGTCGATCGTGACCGCATTCGCATGATGGTGATGGAACTCATTGATGGGTTCGACTTGCAGCGGCTTTTGTCGACAAGCTTTTTTCTCAAGACGAAGGCGTCCGTGAGCAAAGAGCGTTGGGAACATCTCAATCGCGTGATCATTACCGATGGCCCCGTGCATCCTCGCATCAAAGCGGGTGTCGCCGTCGCGATCGTTCGCGACTGCCTAGCCGGACTCGCGGCCCTTCACCGTGAAGGCATTATTCATGGCGACGTGAAGCCATCGAATGTGATGCTCAAGCGGACGGGCATTGCGAAGTTGATCGATATTGGCTCGGCCTACGCCGTCGATGATCCGCCGCCGTGCCGATCGTGTACGCCATCTTATGCGGCTCCAGAAGTGCTCGAAGGCGCTGCCGTCAATGCGCGAAGCGATTTGGCGTCGCTGGGTTATGTGCTGCTCGAAATGCTCTCGGGGCGTCCGATTTTCTCGCAGTATGACAATTATCGCGAATTACTCGAAGCCAAACGAAAACTCGCGCAGCGGCTGCCTGACTTATTGCCGCCGGAAGTTTCGTGCAACGATCTGCTGATGGAATTCTGCCGCGGCCTCGTGGCGCATGATCCTTCGAAGCGTTTTCCCAGCGCCGAAGATGCCGAGATGAAGCAGAACGGGGCATCGGCGTTTCACCGCCAGCTCGTGATGGGTAATCTGGCGAGCGAGTACGACAACGATTTGCGGGTTTGGATCGACGAGTTGAAGTCGCTTGAACTTAGCTAAGGCGGGTTGATTTAGCCGAGCGGTTTGCTGAGCGAGATGCTCACGTCGACTTCTTCGAAGCCAAGCATCTTAAAAACTTTTAGCGCGGCGGTGTTTTCGGCGGGGATGTGCGTCTCGGCAAGTGCGGCGCCTTCGGAAGCTACCGACTTTAGCGCCTCCGCGAGCAGAAAAGTGCCAAGACCTTGGCGGCGGGTGGTTTCGAGGATTTTGAGTTCGCTGATGCCGACCGCGTTGACGCCCCAACTGGCGCCCATGGGGGTAATCGCCCAGAGGTCAATCGTTCCTTTCGCTTCACGTTTCTCATCTTGGGCCGAAAACCGCTGACGATCGGTCGGCTGATTGACGCAAGCATCCCACCAGGAGGCGGGAGCGGGATCGCTCACCTGCGCGACGGTGTATTTGCGGCGGAGGGCCATTTGCTTCCGGTCGATCGGCGTTCGTAAGCCGATGAGCCGTTTTTGTAGAACGAGGCGCCTGCGCGTTTCCAGATAACCAGCGTTCAGATAACGGCGAATCGCAGGTTCGTCGGACAGGAGGACGCCGGAATATTCGGCGCCGCCGTAGAGGCCGAGGTAAAAGGGTTGGTCACCGGTGGCGCCGCCTGCGCTGGCGGACTTGGCGCCGCGAACTCTGAGGTAATCTTCTGCGGCATCGAGGAGTTCGCGCTCAATGCCGCCGCCTTGGGAATGCTGAACGACCATCAGCATCGAAATCAGGCCCTTGGAGTGATCAATCGCTGAGCCGTCCGCCGTCGGACCGAATGCGGCGTGGACGAAGCCGAGCGGTCTGCCCCCTTCAAACGCGAGTCGCATGCCGCTGGCGTCGAAGTAGGGCTTGCTCAGAATCGAGCGGTCGAGCTCGATCGTGGTGAGCGGTTGGCAGAGGCCGCGCTGCGGCTGTTGATTGCGCCAGATTTCGGCGATCGCGGGGGGATCGCTGTTTCGGAACTGGCGGTAGGTGATCAACGGGGCGCCCAATGCACGGAATGCTAATGCGCGTAGTAACTGCGGTGCGACCCGCTCACTTTATCAATCGCCGCCGATTTGAACCACGACCCGGTCGCCTTCAATGCGGACAAGATATTGCTTTTGGGCTAAGCCACGCGAGGAAGTGCAGTAGCCGGTACGCATTTCGAACGAAAACTGGTGCCAAGGGCAAATCACGACGTCGCCGGCGAGTTTACCTTGGCCGAGCGGGCCGCCTTGATGTGGACAGAGGCCATCGAGGGCGAAAACGCCTTCAGCGATATGGGCCACTGCGAGTACGTGGTCGCCTGCGATGATCTCGCGCACTTTGCCCAATGGAAATTCCGCAATTTCGCCAATGTCGACCCACGATGCGTCGCTAGCAGTCATGTGACGCCTTCTGCTTTGGGCGCCGCGTTGGCTTGGCTCTTCGACTTTGCTCGAACCGGCGGCTCCCCGCGAAAGCGGCGATGGAGCCACCAATATTGATCGGGGTCGCGACGGATGATGTTCTCTAGGTGTTGGTTATACCACTGCGTTAGGCCCTTCACCGACTGCTGTGATTCGGACAGCGTTCGCGGGTCGGCGCTGGCCTCCAGCCCCAAATCAAATTGCAGTGGGCGGTCTCGACGACGGGCGTACGAGACCATCATCGGTGCGTCGCCGGTCAACGTGAAAACCGCCAGCGCTTTGTGGCATGATGCGGGCTGCCCGAAGAAATCGACCCAACAGCCTTTGGGGCCGCCATGTTGATCTCCGAGCACGGTGAGCGTGCCGTTGTTTTTGAGGACGTGTTCGACGAAGGGCGCCACTCCCTCTTTGGGCAAAATGAATTGTCCAAAACGGCCGCGCAGTTTGAGGAAGTAACGATGCAGGTAGGGATTATCGAGCGGACGGGCAATCGTGAAGGAGGCGAAGCCCAGTATGCCGAGGAGTAGTCCCGCGACTTCAAAGTTGCCGAAGTGCCCAGAAACGATCACGGTCGGGCGATCCTCCAGCAGTCGCGCCACCATTTCCACTTCATTGACTAAACGCACGTGCTTTCGCCAGGTAACCGTGCGGAGCTTGCGATGCGCATGCGCGAGTTCGAAGATCATCAAGATCAGATGCCGCCACATGCGGCGAGTTAGTTTTTTTTGCTGCTGGGGCGTTAACTCGGGCAGCGCCTTGTTGAGATTGTCCAGCACGACGCGGCGGCGGACGGGCATCCAGTCGCTGAGTAGTCGGGTGGTGGCGGATTGAGTTGCTGGCCTTGGTAGCACCCGTCGCCTATTTGTGTCGGCTAAAATGAGCGGCGCGGCGGATGGTCGCGTTGCTCCCTCTCAATCACC
>JBKJSI010000758.1:0-19671 GCA_046595915.1 Pirellulaceae bacterium | reverse complement strand
TGGGAAAAAGTCTATCGCTTGGCGCTACGTCAACGCGAAACCGCAACTCCCGTGGAAATCCCGAAAACCCCCGCAAAAATCGCCGCGTAAAACGCGCAGGGAGTGGATCGCACCCGGCCAAAGGCCTGTGATATTGTAGCCAGGGTCGGAACAGTACTCTGCGTAGGCCCTGGGACACGGTCGCCACCCAAGTGAAAGGGCTGAAGGCCCGAGATAATCCTTGGGGTGACGGGCAACGCCCGCGCTAAATTATGAATTCAATGTCGCGCAAGTCGATCACAATGAGTAACCAGTCACTCGCCACTTTGTTTTCTTAACACGGCTTGTACCACAGCTAGACATCGCATTACTCCTCACGCCTCTTCCGCTGCTGCCGATGCTGCTTTTGAATAATCCGATGAAATCGCCGCTCCTGCTCTTTCCGCTCGCGACCGGCGCGGACATCCGTGCGAGACTCTTCATAGGCCAACTCCCTCCGCAGCTTCAAAAAACTCTCATAGCGTTCCTGATCCAGCCGCCCCTCAGCTAGCGCCCGCAGCACGGCGCAGCGCGGCTCATGAACGTGAGAGCAGTCAACAAAAGGACACTCTTCCCCAAGACGGGCGATCTCCTCAAAAGCCGCGCTAACATCAGCCCCCTCGGCCCAAAGTTGCAACTCACGAATACCCGGACTGTCGATCAACAGCCCACCCGATGGCAACGCAACAAGCTCGCGATGCGTCGTGGTGTGCCTGCCGCGATCATCGTCTTCGCGAACAGCGCTAACCACCTGCCGATCGGCGCCAAGCAGCCGGTTCAGCAACGTCGATTTACCGACGCCCGACGATCCAAGCATCGCCGCAGTTCGCCCGGCAGTGAAGTAACCCGGCAGCACATCGAGGCCTTCGCCAGTCAGCGCGCTAACCGCATGCACCGGCACATCCCCAATTCGGGCGCGAATCTCCGCGACAGCAACTTCGGGCGCATCATGCAAATCACTCTTGGTCAGCAGGAGTACCCGCTCACATCTCGGCAAAGCGGCTGCCGCGAGAAAACGCTCTAGGCGACTTGCATTGAGGTCGTGGTTGAGCGACGTGACCAGAAAGAGAACGTCGAGGTTCGCCGCGAGCAACTGCTCCTCACCCGACTCACCAGCGGCCCGGCGTGAAAGCTTGTTGGTACGCTCGACCACGGCCTCAATAATCGCAGGACTATCATCGCCCGAGGCTCGCAGCGCAACCCAGTCGCCAACCGCCGGAAAATCGGCCCTTCCAGTGGCAAGGTGGCGAAGCCGCCCGCTGACCGAAGCAACTTTCTCGCCGTGCGGCCCGTGATAGTGATAGAGTCCCCGGTGTTCGACGCTAACGCGCCCAGGCATAAACCCGGCCCCCGAGTAGCTTTCAAATCGCCCAGACCACTCGTTATTCCAGCCCCATCGCGTTAGCGCTTCCAAGCAATTCCTCCGCGAAAAATGATGCCGATCGCCGCCAAGACAACAGCGCCAAACGAAAGGTTCGCGAAAATCGCAAATCTCCGGTGTTTGTTGAACCCTCACTCTAGCAAACCTATAATCCCCGCCAGCGGCAAACAGCCCTTCATATCGAACGGCCTCTCCCCGCACTATTCGGAGACTCTCATGAAGACAATTCTGTCGGCAGCCCTCGTTGCACTAACCCTACTCAGCACCCACGCGCAAGCCCAGGAAAAGAAAGAAGATAAAGCCAACCCAGTCGGAACCTGGGCATGCGAGTATGAAATCGGCGGAATGAAGCGAACCTCCACCCTCACCATCAAAAAAGAGGGCGACAAGTTCGAAGGAACAATGAGCTGGGCCGACCAGAAGGACCATAAGCTCAAGGACGTCAAATTCAAAGAAGGAAAGCTAACCTTCTCCGCCGTCCGAGATCTGATGGGCAACGAAATCCCAATCGACTACACCTTCACGGTAGAAGGCGACAAACTCAAAGGAAAAGGCGCCTCCGACTTCGGCGGCCAAAAACAAGAATTCGACATCGAAGCCAAACGCGAGATGGAAAAGAAGGACAAGTAGTAGCAAGATATCGGCAAAAAGTCACTGTAAAGTAATTGTAAATACTTTACAGTGAAGTTGCACATGCAACCGCGCCCGTTTTCGGCCACCAACAGCCACCAACACCGAGCGCCAGCCACCACGGCCACCAACAACCAACTCTTTGCCGTGACGCCCAAGTTGCCCAACGAACTTAACCACGTTCTCTGAGTGTGGCCAAGTTGGGCCGATTGGGCCACTTCGCTAGGGACTGGCAGGGCGTGGCGTTCGCCGCTCTGCCACATTACGATTCAATACGTTCGACTCGCGCCGCTCACCCGGGAATCAGCCAAAGCCATGTCTGAAGGAAAATTGGGGAGTCCCTCGAAACATGCGAAGCGCGATTGCCCCGACTGTGGTCAGAAGATGTTTCCCATCAAATTGATCGATGCAACCGGCAGCGGCATCTCGGGTGAGGGCATTGCGCACGTCGAGTTGTGTTATGCCGCTGAGGACGCTGACGCGAGCTTTTTGACGCGCACCATTACCAAATCGGGAGTCGTCAAAGCGGCGCTCTGCAGCGACTGCGGACGCATCATTCTTTACTCCGATACGCCGCCCCGATTTTTCCAGGAGCCGGAATGAAGGATCGAGCGTGAGCGGCGTACTCGGCGCCAGCGACGCGCTGGCCTTTTACTCGGCGGACTATTTTGAAGCTCGAGAGCGTTTTCGCGACTTGTCGCGAAAGACCGGAGCAACACTGCATTCGCACGCCATCGCCGCCGAGGGCCCTAATCGCGAACGACTCTGGATCGATGCAGCCGTGTTCGGGCGCGCCGATGCGCCTTGCGGACTGGTGCTTTCTTCCGGCGTGCATGGCTTGGAAGCCTTCTTTGGCTCCGCGGTTCAGCTGGCTTGGCTCACCAATTGGTCGTCGTTCGTTCCGATTGGCCTGCGCGTCGTTTTGCTTCACTCGATCAATCCTCATGGCCAGGTCCATGGCCGGCGCGTAAACGAGGATAATGTTGACCTCAATCGCAACTTCTTGTCACAAGGCCAGGAATATATTGGCGCTCCGCCGCTCTATTCACGCATCGATCGCTACCTGAATCCCGAGAAGACGCCGGCGAAATGGGATACGTGGCCGCTGACCCTCGGCATGTTGGCCACCCGTTATGGCAAACGCCGACTTTTTGAAACGATTCCAACGGGACAGTATGAATTCCCGAAGGGGCTCTTTTTTGGTGGTCATGCGGCCTCTGAATCGACCCGATATGTTCAACGCTGGCTGCCGGAATTCCTGGGAGCGGCAAAGACGGTTTTGCATGTTGATTTACATACTGGGCTGGGCAAGCGCGGAGGCATCGGACTATTTCTCGATCGCATTGCCGATGACCCGCTTAGCGCGTGGTTTGAGCCGTGGAAGCAAATGTGCCGCTTCAAGCCAGCGCCGCATCCCGCGACGCCGCATAAACCGTCGCCTTATGAGACCTCGGGGTCATTTGACCTCTGGACGCAGCGGCAATTCGCCGATCGGTCGTATCGCTTTACTACGCTAGAAGCCGGAACCGAGACTCCTTATCGCATCCTGGAAGCGCTCCGGGCAGAGAATCAAGCCTTTCAATTTGGCGGCGGTTCCCCCAATTTCAAATGGGCGCAAGAGCGTCTGGCGCAGTGCTTTGCGCCGACAGACCCGGCCTGGCGCCGCGAAACCTTGCTAAAAGCCAGCAATTTGATCTGGGAAATGACGAATAGCTTGCGAAGCCGCGATTAAGTTGGACTTGTCAGGTCGGCCAACCGCCGCAATGTTAAGATAGTGTTTTGCCAGTGGACCTCAAAAAGGGAGGGGCCGATGGGCCGCCTCAATGTCGCTCGATCCCGCCATCGAATCGGTCTCCGCGAGCCCGAATGAATCGCTTCTTCAGGATGCGATCGATGAATTTTTGCGCCAACGCGAAGAGGGCGAGTCGGTTGATGACGAGTCCCTGATTAGCCGCTTTCCCCATCGGCGCGATGAAATCAAACGCCGACTTTCCGCGCTAGCGATCATCGATCGGGCGCGAATCCATGTTGAACGTGAACAACGCGCAAGTGACGAAATCAGCCACGAGACCCGAGTTTTTGCTAGTCACGATGACCCGAAGCGCCCGACGACTTCGAACCGGCTTTGGATTCGCTGCCCGCACTGCCAGGGCTCCAATGCGATCGCGCCTGATGCGCCGATCGACAATTTGAGTTGCTCCGGCTGTCTTAAGGACTATAGCCTCCTTCCCGCGGCGGGGACGGAGAGCGAAGAGCCAATCGGCGCGATCGCTCATTTTCATCTTTACGAACGCATCGGCATGGGCGGATTCGGCGCCGTTTGGAAAGCGTTCGACACAGAACTCGAGCGAACCGTTGCGATCAAGATTCCGCGCAAAGACCGAATTAGCGCGGCGGATGTCGAACAGTTCCTGCATGAGGCCCGCGTCGCGGCGCAGTTAAGCCACCCGCATATCGTGACGATTCACGAAATCGGCCGCTGGGAAGATTTGCACTACATCGTTTCTGACTTCATCGACGGCGCGTCGCTCACCGATTGGATCAAACGTCATAAGCCAAAGCGACTCGAAGCGGCAAAGCTCTGTGCATTGATCGCACGAGCGCTGCATGAAGCGCATGAATGCGGTATCGTTCATCGCGATCTGAAGCCAGGCAACATTCTGATCGACGAGGAAGGCGAGCCGCATCTCACTGATTTTGGTCTCGCGAAGACTCAAGATGATGAAAGCCATCGCACCAAAGATGGCCAAGTAATGGGCACGCCGGCTTATATGTCGCCGGAACAGGCAAAGGGCGATTCCCGTTCAAGCGATTGCCGCACCGACGTCTATTCACTCGGCGTCGTACTCTTTGAACTCTTGACCGGCGAACTCCCCTTTCGCGGCAACGCCAGAGCGCTCATTCACCAAGTCATCCATAACGAAGCTCCCAGTCCACGCCGGCTCAATCACAATATCGAGCACGATCTCGAAACCATCTGCCTCAAATGCCTGCAAAAAGAGCCGAAACGTCGCTTCGCCACAGCGCTTGATGTGGCTGAGGAACTGGAGCGATTTGTTGAAGGGGAGCCGATTCAGTCTCGCCCGATCGATTCCCTCGAACGGGGGATCCGCTGGGCACAACGCAATTCACATGCGGCGGTTATTGCGGCGCTCGGTATTTTCGTTTTGGTCGCAGGCGATTTTCTATGGGCCCATTTACACTTGCGAGATCGTGCGAGCCGATTCGCTGTGCAGCAACAAGCTAAGGCGCAAAGTGTTGCGGATGCTGTTCATCAGCAACTTGCCCGATATCGTTATGCGGTACATGAGTTCTCGGAAGATCAGCGCCTGCGGGAGCTTTTTGAGGCACACCAAGGTGCGGCTTGGCCGGCGGACGCGCAAGCGGAAGTGCAGCGACTCACTTTCAATAACGACCATCGTTTATCGAATCCGGCGAGTGGATTTCTGCTACATGGCGAGGGCGATCCCTTTGAAAACTGGTTCGTGATGGATCTTAACGGCGAAGTTCGAGGACACTCTCCAACGCCGCAGACCGATAACTATGCCTTTCGCGATTACTTTCGCGGCGCCATCGAATCAGCACATCGAGAATTCGCTGAAGGCTCGTCGAAGCGTCAAAAGACCTACGTTTCGCGCATCTATAAATCAGTCACCGACGGCGCCTATAAGTTTGGCATTTCGGCGCCAATCTACTCGCCAAAAGATCCCAAAAAGGTCGTTGGTGTCGTGATGGCCTCGATCCTTGCCGGCCGCGCCAAGGACAAAGTCACCGGGGTATTTCGATCTCCGCGGCTCACAAGCCTTCGGGAAACCGATAACACGTCGTTCAACGTCCTGGTAGGTCCATTTGATGACTCCAGAAAAGAACACCCCGCAATGGAAGGAAACGAAAGCAAGGTCTTTCGAATTGTCCAACATCCCGCCTACGGACGGCTCGGCGGGGATGTCATGCCAACACATGGCATCGCTTTTGAGGAAGCAGTGGAATTCCATTCGCTAGAGAAAGAAGGCGCGCCGCCTGCCGATATCGATTATCACGATCCACTTGGAATCTATGTTCCGGAATTCAACCGCCGTTGGATCGCTGGATTTGCGTTAGTTCCCGACACCAAAATGCTGATTGTCACTCAAGATAGCTATGACGACTCGGTGGCGCCGATGAGAGTACTCGTTCGACTCTATAGTGTCTGGGGCGGCGCCATCGTCCTAATTTTAGTTTGGATCGGCTCGGTTCTTATTTGGCGAGTGATGCACTACAGCGCTTGGGGTGGCGTTCAGAAGGTTGATACGCCAAAGCCAATTACAGCCTAATGACTTCCGTCATCAAAGGCGCGTCGCCTTAAACGTGTCCCCTTGATCAACATCGCCCGTTCTAAGGCCCTTCAGCAGCCAGTTGTAGCGCTGCTCAGAGGTTCCATGTGTAAACGACTCCGGCCGCACGCGTCCCTGAGCGTTCCGCTGTAGCGTATCATCGCCAATCGCTTGGGCAGCCTTGAGCGCATTCTCTAAATCACCCTCTTCAAGAAATCGCTGGTTCTTCTGACCATGGTGAGCCCAGACCCCGGCGAAGAAATCAGCTTGCAATTCTAGCCGCACCGAAAGTTGGTTGTATTCCTCTTCGCTAACTCTCGCCCGCTGTTCATCAACCATCTGCGTAATGCCAAGTTGCTTCTGCACGTGATGTCCGACTTCGTGCGCGATCACGTAGGCATACGCAAAGTCGCCGCGCGCATTCAGCTTCTTATCCATCTCATCGAAAAAAGAAACATCGATATAAACTTTTTCATCCGCTGGGCAATAGAAAGGACCAGTCGCGGAAGTAGCAGAGCCGCATCCCGTGTCCACGGAGCCTCGGAAGAGAACAAGTGTTGGCTTGCGATATTCCTTCTTCAACTCAGTGCGGAATATCTCCGTCCACACATCTTCCGTATCACCCAAGATGCGAGTGACGAACTCGGCGTATCGCTCTTCCTCGGCAGTTGGCTCGGCGCCTTCCTGCACAACCGGCGCGCCGGCACCACCACCTTGGTTCAGCAACGCACGGGGGTCGCCGCCCAACGCCATAACAATCAGCGCCAAGATCAGCACACCGATTCCGCCGCCGCCCACCATGACCGGCCCGCTCATCCGCCGGCGGTCTTCAACATTGTCACTCTTTCGCAAGCCTTCCCATTTCACGGTCGCATCTCCGAGCAGAGGAATCCTCACTGTCGAAGGCGTATTCTGTACTCCTACCGCGAATGCGTCTAGCCATTAGGAAACGCGGTCTTCTTGGGCTGTTTGATAGCACTGTTCGACTTGTTTCATCAAGTTCGCTTCGATACGCGACTATTTGTCCGCGTCGTCATCCCTCTCACTTTCCTCGTCATTGTCGTCCTCGCTATCCTCTTCTTCGGCATCGACACCCGCCATCAACGGCTCCGTTTCGGCTTCGAGGGTGAGTTCCGCAATCGTATCGAGCCGCGCCTTCAAGCGAGGCGTGTTGAATTTCACTGCCGCGTCGAGATCGTAATCACCGCGAACTCCGAACTGATACGACTTTACCCCCTCTGACTCTTCCTCCATGACGAACCGAATCAAGTTGTATTCCAGATAAGACTTGTCTGGTGGCGCCAGGTAAAATTCAAAAACAATATCGTTTCCATCTTCTGCGTCTTCGGGCCTAAAAACCTGCGCGTCGCGCGCGTATAGCGGCTGAAGGTTCCTCACATAGGGCCCAATAATCTCCTTCAATGCCTTCGCCTTTGGCCACTGGCGCACCGCGATCATGGTCGTCCAGTTCTCTAAAGTCCCGCCGCGCGGCACATACTCATTGACGACCTCGCTCTGTTTTCCGACATGCACAAACGCCAGCTTGTAGTTCGTTACCGAAAATGTCCCAGAAGTTCGGTCGATCGGCTCGTCGCCTCGCGCCAGCGAGACAACGACGAGACAAAACAGGAAGCTCAAAGCACGCATGACAATTCTCGCGACGGTAACCCAGAAATTGCCTCACCCCCGATAACCTCAAGCTTAGGTTTTTTCGGGTGAAACTGTGTGTGTTTTTGTCCACGCCGCCTGCGTTATTTCACGTGTTACACTACGCCCAATAGAAATAGGCGCTATCGTCCTCACTAAGCGTCGCAAAACTTATTCCGTCATTTCGTTAAACGAACGCGTTAAAGCCTTCCATTTTCGGCGTTTCCCGCTCCGCCTTCAGTGCGTTCTCAGTTCGGGCGAGCCGCAAGGATCCTCGCTTAGCTGCATAAGTCCGCTCAATCAGTTTTTCGTAGCCTTGCACCATTCGATCGAGTGACCATGAGTTCATCACCGACTTTCGCCCTTCGAGCCCCATCTGCTGAGCCTTGATCGGATCTTGCAACAATTCCACCCAGCGTCGCGCCTGCTGAACTTCGTCGCCGGCCTCCACCAAGTAGCCAGTCACCCCCTTCTGGACGCTCTCAGAAATCGATCCCACATTCGGCGCCACGATCGGAAGTCCACAAGACATCGCTTCCAAGATCGACACCGGATTAGCTTCGTTATGCGACGTTAACGCAAATAGGTCAAGCGCAGCAAGCAACCGCGGAATATCACCGCGCGAGCCAAGGAAATAAACGAAATCGCCCAGCCCAAGCTCCTTTGCCCATTGCTCACATCGGCCCCGTTCCGCACCATCGCCAATAATCACAAAGCGCGCCGCAGGAATTCTCCGCTGCACTAGCGCGGCGGCTCGCAAAAAGAGTTCATGATTCTTTTCAGGTCGCAGAGCTGCAACGATTCCTACCATCGGAGTCTGTTCCGACACCCCCAGCTCACGACGGACTGATAGACGATCCTGCGGCGAAGGCTGAAAGCGATCACAATCGACACCATTGGGAATCACATACACTTTTTCGACTGGAAACCGTTCCTGTTCGATGAGATGTTCGCCATGCGCCCGAGCGACACCAATGAAACCATCCGTAATCGGAGTGAGCATTCGATTCAGTCTCCCAACGCCATCGGGCCATCCCGTCGAATGCAGCGCCGAAAGCACAACCGGTACGCCAGCGCGCCAAGCAGCGAGTCGGCCCCAAAACATTTTATCCCCGCAGCCGACGGTCACGACCGCGTCGATTTTCCGCTCCGCAATGAGTCGCTGAAGCCGAAAAAGCACACCCAAGTCGAGTTTGTGGCGAATCAGGCCAGCGTGAACCGGCATTTCCTTTGCCATCACTTCGCCTAGTTCGCCCGCGCTCTTCAGACAACCGATCTCCGGCGCAAACCGAGAGCGATCCATTCGGCGTACAAGATTGACGAGTAGCGTTTCCGCGCCACCGATGGGCATGCTGGTCAAAAGAAATAGTGTCCGCAGCGGCCCCGCGCCGGAGGCTACATCTCGCGATGGATAATGAAGTGTCATATCGAGTTCCCGTCCGAAGACTTGATGACTTTCGTGCGATTCAAGCGATGGGCCACGTTACTCCATTGTTCTCGAAGTAACGTCTTTTCCTCGGGCTCTAGCAGCAGTAGCATGGCGAGTCCGCCCAACATGGTTGCCAACAAGGGAATGAATTCGCTCCAAAGACCCAGCGTTAGCAGGCCGGGCCATAGCGCGAAGATCACGAGTCGCGCATTGGCTCGAAGACCGAGAAGGTGCGCCAAAGTGATCGCCATGGAGAGAGCCGCGAAATTAGCGATGGCGGCTGAAACAGCGGCGCCCTCGATTCCAAATCTCGGCAGTAGAAATGCATTCAGCGAGAGACTTACTGTCAGTCCAATCAGAATCGGAATACATGCAAGTCGCGCTCGTTCTGCACACCAGAGGTACTGCAGCACGATGATCGTAAGGCATTGCCAGACGCACATCGCGCAGGTGATCGGCAACAGGCCCAATCCTTGGTCGTAGCGACCGCGCCACACCACGTGAAAAATCAGCGGCGCGGCAAAGATCACTCCAGCACTCAAGAAGCAAAAGACGAGTGAAATCAACTTGATCGCGAAACGCAAATGTCCCGCAACTCGCTCCCGCCGCCCCTGTTCCCAATCATGGCACAAATGCGGCAACAGCATTCCGCCAATCATCGTGGCGAGTCCCACGATAATAACCGGAAAGACACGCGCGCTATGGAGCTGCCCAACGAGGGCCTGCGCCTCCTCAACGGGCGCCTTGGACCACCACAAAATCAAATAGCGATCTGAAATGTCGAAAACATTGGTCATCAAATTGAAGGCCCAGAACCAAGCCGTATAGGGCAAGAGTTTGCCCCACATCTGTCGGTTCGAGAGTTTCGAACCCGGTTCATCCTGAATCGACCAGACGGCGCGAACGACGGGCCAGGCAACTAAGCTCGCGGCGGCACAAGCAATCGCGTAACCCAGCAGTGCATACTCAGCAAGGCCGCCCGAGACCCACAGCAAACTGAGCCCCACGACAGCAAACGCAATGCTGCTCACAAATTGCATCCAAGAAGCACGGCGGTTTTTCCGCAGCGCGGTCGAAAGCTCATTGAGTAAATTAAAAGTCACCACGAAGAACAAGGACGCGCCCGTGAGGAGCGCTAGACCAGATTGATTCGCGTCATTGAAAAGCACTTTCGCCGCCAGCGGCGCGAAGAGAACAATAAGCAGCGACAGCGCCGCACCAAGACCAAGTGAAACGAAAATCGTCCTGCGAAGGTAAGTTCCCAGCGCCCCACGTTGCCGATAGTACTCGACATAGCGCCCAAACGACCCTGGAATCCCCAGCACCGCAAAAGGCGCTAGCAGCACCAACGAAGAAAACCCAAGCGAGAAAAGTCCAACTTCCTCCTCGCTCATCAAATCGCAAAACAAGACACTGCGGACCATTCCCACGAGCCGTTGAACAAGCGTCGCGCTGAGGACGAACAACAAGCCTGTCGAGAGCGCATCAGGTGCAAGCACCGACGTTTCGATCTTCCTCGGCAAATCGCGTTGGAGGATCGAGTCAGATGCGCAACTGTCGTCTGGGGTCGAGCCCACAGCAGACAGGATAGGCGTCGCCAAGTTCAAATCGGAAGTATCCGAAAAAACGCCTGGCGACGAAGGAGACGCGATACTCACACAGCCTCCACGAGTTCGCGTACGCTACGTCGTGTTGGGCAACTGTATTGATATCGGCGAATCGTCGCCGCTTTTCGCGGATCGTAGGTCAGCCAATTGCGCAGCCGAATCATTTCCGGATCAGCGTGAATTCGCTGAAGATGGAAATCATCTTCACCGGGGAAGTTGTAACCGCCATAAGCGGTCACCACCCCTTCGTAACCCGCTTCACAAGCAACTCGAAACGCCTCAGGCGTCAGGTTTTGCGGTAAACCATATGGAAACGCGAAGTATCGAACCGCCTTTCCGATGATGTCTGCGAGATCCTTGCCGGAATCGACAATCTCTTCGCGCATTCGATTTTCGCTCTTGATGCGCCCGAGATCGGGATGAGTACGAGTATGGGCGCCGATTTCGATGCCTGCCGCAGAGAGGGCGCGAATCTGTTCGACCGTATTGACCTGGAGCGGCACGCCGCATTTCAGGTCATGGGGAAATGGTTGGTTCTCGATAATGATTCGTGATGAAACAAAGTAAGTACAAGGAATTCGATGCCGTACGAGCAGAGGCAAAGCAAATTCACAGTTATCCGCATAGCCATCGTCGAATGTGATCGAGACTGCCGGCCGATGATTGCGACCAATGCGCAGCCGACGCTGTGTTTCATAAAGCGAGATCAGATCAAAATGTTTTCGCAACCAATCGATTTGGCGTTCGAAATTGCGATTGGAGATTGTCCAATCGTTCGGATTCTCATCAGCGACGCGATGATAGAAAATCACCATCAGCGGCGCCTTACCAGCTTCACATAGCTGCCGCATGCGCCACATCCGCCAAGGCAGACTCAGACCAAAATAGGTCGCCAGCGTCAAATTCTTCCAAGGAGCCATTAAGAGTTCTCCGTCGCTTCAGCTTCATCGCTGGTCGATTCAATCACCAGAGACGCGCCGCCGCGCAATCGCTTCTTCACCCAATGCTTTAGCGAATCGCCAAGCATCCAGACTCCATGTCGAATCCGAGCCGCCATATGTGCGGGCACAATCCGATGGTCGATCAATTGCGTAGGAACGCCGCGCCAGTGTTTCTTATAGGGCTCATCCCCCCGGAGATAGTCCCGATGCGTTTTCCCCATCGCGATCGACCGCTGAAAGAGATGAACCATATGAAGCCATCCTGGACTAATCGATCGAGCTTCCGGATCCATCCCGCCCTGATAGACGTAGTCAATCTCGCCGCCATCAAACTCAATATTCACGACGAAGGGCTTGCCATTTTGCTCCAGCCAACTCAAATGCACCTTGCCCAACGCAAGGAAATCCCGGCACACGTCACGCAAAAACCGAGTGAAGCGATCATCGGTGAAGCAGCCTTCCATGCCCACGTGTTCCCATCGCCGTTGATGCAGATCGACCAAGATGGAGAAGCCCTTTTCCAGAGTCGCTTCTGTCGATGCCTCGAAATAATCGATTCCGCCTTCATCTTGCAGCTTTTTGAGTGTCTTTTTGGCTTGACGTCGAACCGACTTCCCAAGCGACGCGAGATAGGCATTCCAGTCGCCCACCAAAGGAATGCGCCAGGTTCGCAATCCGAGGGTCTCGTGAGAAGTACAGCCTCGCGAAGAAAGTCGCCTAGCAATTTCCGCGACCGCCTCGTCTCCGGTGACGATGCCCGTCAGAAAGAGCAAGTCCCAAGTATTGCCGCGGCTAGCCGCCGTTCCTTGATTCGCATCGGCGAGCCATTCGCCAATCGCGGCGGCAACTTGATTGATATCGCTTGGTAAACAGAGAATGCTTACATAGTCGCTGCTCACTTTGCCGCTTCCAAGCATCTCGATAACGCGGCCCCCTGCCACCGAGCGGCGAAGTCGCCACGGCGCGATGCCGCGAACAATGCCAGCATCATCACGTACCACGAGCGTGTAGAGCTCGCTATTCTCTCGATAGTATTTCCACCAATTCGCTAGCCATTCCCATTGGCGAAAAGGAGTATCGCCAGCCAATCGATTCCAATCCGCATGCAATTCTGGCGGAAGCTCTTGGCCGCGGAGTCGTTCGAGATGAAGCATGAGAGGCAACGCCAACAAAGAGGCACAAGAATGCAGCAGGAGGCGGATCGGGCCTTGCGCGCTAAATAAACCGCTAAACTCTTAGTCATGCACGGGGAAAGGCAAATGGGACTGACCGACTGTTGACGATTGGCGACAGACCGGCGCTCAAGAAGTCAACATGTTGCAAAAAGGCATCAATTCGAAGAGTTGTGGTAAATGATCCAATGCATAAATCCTCGTCTGCTCGCGCACTAAGTGCTGCGTTTTCAATCACTTATCGCATCAATCCGACGAACAGTCACTGCATTCGGCCTTCGCTTTGCAATGAGGTGGCTCCGCACTTTCTGTCAATGTATCGGTACTTTTCGACGAGCGAGGCGCCCATGTCGCATATCCGGCCCGCCCACCCTATCCGCACTGTTGGGCATTCCATCTGGAGGATCATCTACGATCATCGAGTAATGTTTGGCGCGATTTGGCTATCTGTGACGATGATCGGGATGGCATATGCCCTTCTCGCCCCCAAAGTCTGGCCTGTGACGACGACGCTGACCGTCCGCGAAGAAACGGGCCTTAGTCATCCTCGTCCAGGTGAATTCAGCTCCATCGAGGCCCGGCGAATCTCTCAAGAAACGGTGCTGCAACTTGCGAGCTCAACTTCAGTAATTCGCTCCGCTCTCACTCGCATCGAAGCTCCTCAGGCAAAAGACCCATCGCCGATCTCCATCGAAGCAATCGAAAATGCGCAAAAGCATATTCGCCTCGCTCCACCCAAAGGAACCGATTGGGGGACCAGTGAAATGTTCTTCTTAACGGTGAAGGACGAGGATGCAGCCCGAGCAATCGCACTGACAAAAGCCCTCATCGCCGAAATCGACCTCCGACTCGGTGAACTGCGGCGTCAACGCAACGACAGCTTGGCAACCGAACTCGACCAATCCCTACTGATGGCCGAAGCCGAGTTGAGCTCCGCGCTTAAGAAAATGAGCTCATTGGAATCCTCTCTCGGTCCCGATCTCGCTGAATTAAGGATTATGACCGAACCCTCCTCCGGCGAGAGCAATCTTCGCCGAACGCTGACCGAAGTCGCCGCCGAGCTACGACAAACACGCTCGCAAATTGATGGCAATCGCACGTTGCTCGAACTGCTCCAGGCCGCTCGCCAAGATCCGTCGCAATTGATCGCCACCCCCGGGCGTCTTCTCGATTCCCAACCTTCGCTACGCAAATTGAAGGACGGCATCGTTGACGCTGAAAATCGAACGGCTCAACTTCGTGGAAATCTCCATGACTCACATCCCAAGGTCAAAGCGGCCAGAGCAATTGAGGAACAATCGCGAAAACAACTCTTCATTGAACTCGCCCTCGCTCTCGAAGGCGTTCAAGTCGAGATTCGTGTCGGCGAACAACGTCTAACAGAACTTCAATCGCGCCGCGCTGAAATTGAGCAGCGTCTGGCGCGCCTTGCCGAAGTTCGCGCCGAGTACGGACTGCTCGCGAGTCAAGTGAAGGACCGCAGCGACGTTGTAAAACGTACGCGTGAGCAGCTCTCTGAGGTTCAATCATCCCGCGCCGCAGCCGAAATGGTCAGCGTATTGACGACGGTAGACGCGCCGGTAGTTGGCCTTCGACCCGATGGCCCAGGACGCGCGTCAATCTGCATCCTGGGTTTCCTCGGCGGCCTTGCGCTGGCCTTACTCGCGATCGTGGCGCTAACACCCTCATCTCAGTGGCGCGCCATCCTGGAAAACTTCCAAGGTGAACAGACCCCTTCAGAATTCCAACTAGAACATGGCGTACTCGCCGCCTGGCTCAGCGGCGCCAAGCCACTGCGCCGCGAACGATTGCCCGCTTCGAACGAATCTAGTCTTTCCACCAAGCAATAAGGTACGATAGGCAGGTTCCTCTTCCCGTGACGCGCCGTCTCGGTGAATCGAGGGAGACCAAACATGACGTCACATCGGACGAAACGTCGAATGTTTTTCCACTGGATCGCAACCTACCCCCTCCCCATCGCATGCGTATTACTGCTGTTGGCAATCTTGGGCGGCGCGTGGATAATCGGCGGACTGTTCGTCATGCCAGCCCACCACAAGGTCGCTCCTCCGCCATCTGAACTAAACGCAGTCGACATCACCCTCGCCAGTAAATCCGGCGCGTCTATTCATGGCTGGTGGTGTGAAAACGCAAGCTCTCATGCCACAATTCTCCTCTTTCACGGCGTGCGCGGCGATCGACGCACAATGCTTGCTCGAGCAAAGCTCTTTCGTGATGCAGGCTTCTCGGTGCTCCTGATCGATTTTCAAGCGCATGGGGAGAGCCGTGGTTCTCACATTTCCTTTGGACACCTCGAGCGGCATGATGTTTCCGCTTCGCTTGATTTCGTTCGTCAGAAGCATCCAGCCCACCTCATCGGCGTTGTCGGAAGTTCACTGGGCGGCGCGGCGACGCTCTTGGGCGCCCCGCGAGAGATCGATGCACTCGTCCTGGAATCGGTCTACCCAACCATCGATGAAGCAGTCGACGACCGAACTCGCATGCGACTAGGCCCGTTCGGCTTCGTCCTCACAAAACTGCTTCTTCTTCAAATCCAACCTCGACTAGGGATCAGCCCTGCCGAATTACGCCCCATCGACAAAATCGTTCAGTTCACCTGCCCCATTCTCATCATTTCGGGCGACAAGGACCGTCACACCACGCTGCCCGAAACAAAGCGGCTTTTCGCCAACGCCAACGAACCAAAGGAATTGGTGATTTTCCAGGACGCGCCGCATATCGACCTTTTGGAACACGATCGAAACCTCTACGAAGAAAAAGTGCTGGGCTTCTTTCAGCGACATTTAGCGAAGCCAACAGGTTCCCAAATCTCAACTGACGCCAAATCAATCGCAAAGTAGTTCTGATTTGCTGCTAGTGCATTGTCAAAGTTTAATTGTGGGGTTGGGCGCCTGGGGTCGAATGTAGCCGAAAGACTTGGTTTTCAGAACCACCTTCGTCTGCATTCGCCCCCAGTGAACCCTATGTTGGAATCTTGAACGAGCACTAGTCCTCCTTTGAATACAAGCCAATCGCTCTCATCGCTAGCAACAAAAACGTCAATCGGCGTTGTCAGGCTCGTCGGATTCCGCTATTTCCTTGCCCGCCACGTGCAGCCACGCTGCGCACCTGCCTGGCCAAAAGGAATTGCCATGCGAAGTTACTTCATGTCGTTATCGACCAGCCTCACTTGGCTCCTGCTCGTTTCGGGCGCCATTGCATCGCGAGCAATGGCGCAAGTCGACACACCGTACGCTGCGACCGTCATCGTCAATGACGCGGCGCTCCGAAGCGGCCCCGGCGCAGACTATTACGCGGTAGATCTGCTCGCCCGAGGTTCCAACGTCGAAGTCCACAAGAACATCGAAGGTTGGTGCGCGATTCGCCCACCAGAAGGCAGCTTCAGTTGGGTTCCAGCCAGACATTTGCGACTCGGAGCCACCGGCAAAGTCGCCGAGGTCATCGAACCAAAAGCGGTCGCCTGGATCGGCTCGAATCTCGCACGCCCTAAACAGCACATGTATCAGGTGAAATTGGAACGCGGCGAAACGGTCGCCATCTGCGGTGAAACCCGCTTCGAACGAAAGAAAGAGCAAATCACCGAAACCTGGTACAAGATCGAACCGCCTGCGGGAGAATTTCGCTGGATCGAGTCGCGCTTTCTATCAAAGCCTAAATCCTTAGGAACAGAGCTGGTTGAGAAGGAGGTGAGCACTCCGAATCTTGTCGCGGGAAATATAGAAGATTCAAAGCCAAATCCTCACGCTGGATATTCGGCGCAAATCCCAGAGACATCAGTTGTCCATTCCTCGACCGTTCAAACTCCGATGTCACCGGTTTCCCATGAAGAACCGATTCAAGAACCCGCTCGCCTTCCAACACATTCCGCACGTGTTGCGGCGCCGCTAGCGCGACCCGCAAACCCACGCAAAACCGGCTTTTCCGAAGTGACGCACGGCGTCCAAACGCCAACCAAATTAGACAATAGCGCAGCGCGAACCCCGGCAGCGCCTCTGGGCGCCGCCAACCAGCAAGTTACCTTTGTTGCCCCATCGGAAGGCGGAGACTCTGATCGCCCACGAACTTTCGACAGCTCTCGTACACCGACCCCGCAATTGGGAAATGCAAACCCAGCTCCCAATAATGTGACGCCCAACCCGACAGAAATCTCCGGAGTCAGTGACTTTGAAACGGAGCTCAAGAGTCTGGAGTCCCAACTGGGGATTGCCGTCTCGATGCATCCGGTCGATTGGAACTTGAATACGCTCCGCATTCAGGCGAAACAACTTGTCGAGCGAGGGAGCACTCCGTACGAACGCGGCCGCGCAAGCATGCTCGCGGATCGTATTGGCCTGTACGAGACACATCAGAAAAAATCGATCGAACTCGAAATGGAGCAGGCTTCGAAGTCCAAGGTCGCGCGCAACGATGCTGCTGCGGCCCCCCCCGGCGCTCCCTGGAAGCCAGCAGAATCGACGGCTCCCGCTACAGAGGAAGAACAACCAGAACGCACAACTAAAGAGCCGGATGCGAAGAATCCAAGTTGGATGGACAAAGTCGCCGACGTGGTCGGTAATGGCCTCAAGGGATCGCCAACGGAGGCAACTCCAACTCATTTTGACGCCCAAGGAAAGCTACAAAAAGTGATCGTGAAAGATGAATCCGTGAAGTACCCGCCATACGCTTTATTGGACAATGAAGGAAAAGTAGTGGCCTTCATCGGTTCCCCAGTTGTCAAACTCGACAAGTATGTTGGCAAGCAGGTCGGGGTCTACGGTCGTCGCGGCCTCCACTCCGCTTCTCAAACAACGTATATCGAGACAGTCGAGCTCGTAGACCTCGAAGTGGCTCAACGCAGCACAATCAATAACAACAAGCCGCTACGTACGACTTTTGGAACGATGAAGTAGTACACGCCCTACTGTTCAATGTCACCTTTTTTGGGTGGCATGGCATTCGGTACTCCGAAGGCCATGACTGACACTGTTCGATAGTTGATGAAGTAGCCGCGAGTGGTGTTGCGAATCCGCTTCGATTACTCGATTGACGACGGGGCCTTGAGGAAACTCGTGCCACCCTATGTACAACTCTCGCTATTGCTCCTACTGATTTTCTTCGGCTGCACTCGCGCGCAGTATCGACAATCGGCCGACGCCGAAACCTACTGCATTATCGACGAACGTATCGTCGATCCGACGTTCTCCGTCGGCCGCACGCAACTCGAACCCGCGCCCTTTTCTCGCCTGGCCGATCCCTTCGATCCCGATGCTCCCCCTAAACCGCCCGATGACGCTGCGGCAGCGGACTGGATGGCCTGGCCCGGTTACATGCGCGGCGCCAGGAATTGGGAGCGCAACGGCGTCACCGCCATCATCGAACCGCTCGGTTGGGAAGAAGCCTTAGTTCCTGATGAATCGGGCAAAGTCCGCCTCAATCAAGACGCCGCCGTCGATCTCGCGCTCCTTAACAGCCGCGAATATCAAACTACGCTCGAAGACCTCTATCTAACTGCGCTAGTTCTCACGCTCAATCGCTTTGAATTCGACCTGCAATGGTTTGGCCGCGACAGCCTTGGCTTTACCCACGCCGGCACGAGCAGCTTGCCTAACGAACGCAACACACTTAGCAATAACGCCATCCTCGGCTTTTCCCGCAATTTCGCCACTGGCGGCCAATTCCTCGCCAGCTTCGCCAACTCACTCGTCTTCGAATACACCGGCGCAAACACCAGGCAAATTCGCTCCAACATCGTCCTAAGTCTCGTGCAGCCCTTACTGCGCGGCGCAAGTCGTCGAGTGCGATTAGAAAACTTGACGCAGCAAGAGCGCAATGTGCTCTACGCAGTTCGCGACTTCGCCCGTTTCCGCAAGCAATTCTGGGCCAACGTTTCGACTCAAAGCGGCGGCTATCTGGACCTACTCTTAGCCATTCAAACCGTTCGCAACAATCAAGTGAACCTCACCCGAAACGAAGAGACCTATCGCCTCTACAATGAGCTATTCAAAGGCGGCAAGGCGTCGGCGGTAGAACGCGATCAGTTTTTTCAAAACGTTCTCTCAGCTCGTCTCACCGTGATTCAATCAGAAACATCGCTCCAAAATCAACTCGACCAGTTCAAACTCCGCCTGGGTCTGCCCCCACGATTACCCATCGAATTAGATGATGGCATTCTCAAGATATTTGAACTCGAAGATGAGCGGCTTGTCAAACTGCGAACTGAAATCGCCGCCTTCCAAACCGCCCGGATGGCGGAACTCGATAACTTGCCAAATGCCGTCGAATTCCAAGCGCATTTTAAAACACTGATTGATTTTCTAGCGGGACTGGAAACGTCGCTGGAAATTGCCAAAGGCGACTTCGCCAAATGGAAAAGAGCCCATCAAGCGGAAACGCCGACGCCGGAAACTGAGCAACAATATGCACTCGAGGGAGAGTCGCTGTCCAAAATCGACGAGCTGATTTTGGACATTCACGCAGAACTCGAAAAACTCCCCGAAATATTGCTTCGACATCAAATGGCGGCCGCGAAGGCC
>JBKJSI010000732.1:0-3544 GCA_046595915.1 Pirellulaceae bacterium | reverse complement strand
TCAACGAGCAGGCTGGCTGCGCCGGTGATGCTGGCTAGCGGTGTTCGCAGATCGTGTGAGACGGAACTGAGTAGCGAATTTCGGAGGCGCTCGGTTTCGGCTTGGAGGCGCGCTTTTTCTGCATCGCGAGAAAGCATGCAGCGTTCGAGGGCGGCGGTTGCTAGGTCGGCGGCGGCGGAAATGAGCTCGCGTTGGCTCGTGGTCCATGCTTTCTCGGGAGCGGGGGGCTGAGCGCCGAAGACACCCAAGAGGGTATTAGTTGAAATGAGAGGTAAGCAGGTCCAGTGCGAGCCGGGAAGGGTATCGGTTCCCAGGCCGGCTGGGCTGCGATGTTCGGCGACCCAGCGGAAGACGCCAGTTTCGCTTCGGCCCTCTGGATAGGTCGCCGCAAAAGTTTCGAGATCGAGCTCGCTACGGTCATCGAGCACCGCGACCCAGGCTTCCACATCGAGTGACTCGCGCAAGATGCGGCGAGTGGTGAGGACGATTTCTTCGCGGGTTGGCAGATTGGCGAGCGAGCGGCTGAGGGCATAGAGTGCAGCGGTTCGCCGCTCGCGCTCGCGGATCGCTTCGCTTTGGTTGCGAACGCGGCTCATCAATTCGCTGATGACGAGGCCAGTTACAAGCATCACGCCGAATGTGAAGAGATATTGAGTGTCGGAAACGGCGAAGGTGCCATACGGGGTCACGAAAAAGAGGTCGAATGCGGCGACGCTGAGGGCGGTGGCGAGGATAGATGGTCCTCGCCCATGAAAGAGAGAAACGGCGACCACGCAGGCGAGGTAAATCATCACCAAGTTTGTGGCGTGGAAGAGTGGAAAAAGCACCCAACAGAGGAGTGTGCAGAGAGCGACCCAAGCGAAGGACCAGATGTAGCCAGCAAAGGCGTTGCGCTTGGCGCTGGGCTTCGCCTTCATCTCGTTAGTCAGATGATCATCACCGCTGATGACGTAGACATCGATATCGCCGCTTTGACGGATCAGCTCGCTTACGAGCGAGCCTTTTCGCCAACTTCCAAAACGCGATGTCTGCGGCTTGCCGACGACGATTTTTGTAACGTTTTGCTTTTGGGAATATCGAATCACCGCTTCAGCGATCGTGTCGCCCGAGGTAGAGTCCACGATGGCGCCGAGTTCAGCGGCGAGGCGCAAATTGGCTTCCAAGCGCTGGCGATCGGTGTCGACGAGCGGCGCAATGCGATCGAGTTCGACATGCAGCGCGATCCAGGGTGCTCGCAGTGTCGCCGCCATTCGCCGGGCGGCGCGGACGAGTCTCGCCGACATGGGGCTTGGCCCCACACAAACTAACAGGCGATCGGAAGTCGCCCAGATCTTGTCGACATCGTGCTCTTGACGATAGTCTCGCGCTTGAAGATTGACGCGATCGGCCATTTTTCGCAGGGCCAGTTCGCGGAGTGCGATTAAATTGCCTTTGCGAAAGAAGTTTTCAAGCGCTCTGGAGGCTTGCTGCGAGACGTAGACTTTGCCCTCTCGAAGGCGGTCGAGCAGATCATCGGGAGGCAGATCAACGAGCTCAACTTCGTCGGCGCGTTCAAAAACCTGATCGGGCAACGTTTCGCGAACGGGAATACTCGTGACATGGGTCACGATATCGTTAAGGCTCTCCAGGTGTTGAACGTTGAGCGTCGAGTAGACATCAATGCCGGCATCCAGCAGGTCATCAACATCTTGCCAGCGTTTGGGATGTGTCATCCCTTCGGCGTTGGTATGCGCGAGCTCATCGACAAGGCAGATTTGCGGCTTTCGCGCGAGGGCGGCGTCGCGATCGAATTCGTAGAGGAGCTTCCCACGGTACTCGATAGTTTTGCGGGCTAAGATATCGAGGCCCATGACGAGCGCCTGGGTTTCGGGCCGAGCATGGGGCTCGATGTAGCCGACGACGACATCGGCGCCCTCTTTGGCGACTTTGCGGGCGGCTTCGAGCATGGCGAAGGTCTTGCCCACGCCGGGCGCCATGCCGAAGAAGATTTTTAGCTTTCCGCGCGCTTGCTTGGCTTCCTCGGCTTGGACGCGATTGAGCAGTTCGTCGGGGTTGGGTCGCTCGTCAATCATGGCCGGCGTATAAAACCCCTTGGTTTTGTTGGTGGCAAGGTGGCAACGCTGGCAAGCTCTCGGTGACGGTGGCCACGTTGGCAATTGGTGGCAATATTCTATACTAAATTGTAATCAATAACTATTGAGTACAATCCGAGACATTCCTTGTTAGGGCGTCCACTTAGCCAACCCGCCTATTTTAGCCGATCGAGGGAGAGGTTTAGCTTTAGGACATTGACTCTCGATTGCCCAAAAACGCCCAGCGTCGGCGCCTCGGTGTGCTGTTCGATCAATTGATCGACTTTTTCGCGAGCAAGGGACCGTTGCTTGGCGATGCGCCCGGCTTGAAACTTCGCGGCGGCGGGACTGATCTGTGGATCAAGACCGCTGGCGGACGCATAAATCAGGTCGCCCGGCACTGGCAATTTGTTGTCAGGATCGGCGGCCTTGAGCTTTTCGATTCGCTCTTTGACCGCCGCTTCGAGTGCGGGGTTGGTTGGTCCCATGTTGGAGCCGCTGCCGGCGAGACCGTTGTAGGGTGAGCCGCCGGTTGCGGAGGGTCGTCCCCAAAAGTATTTCGGATCATCAAAGGGTTGGCCGATGAGTTCGGAGCCAACGGCTTTGCCGCCTTCTTCGATGATGCTGCCATTGGCGGGACTCGCCATCGCCGTTTGAGCGACGGCATAGATCAGCAGCGGATAGATGATGCCGGTGATCAAGGTAAGCACGCCAAATATCACGAGTGCAGCGCGAAGTTGCTTTAACATAGTCAGTGTTCCTTTATCTTAGGCGAGCCGCAGAGCGACAAGCAGGAGGTCGATGAGCTTGATGCCGGCGAAGGGGACGATGAGTCCGCCAAGGCCATAGATGAGCATGTGGTCGCGAAGGACTGCCGCGGCGCCAGCCGCTCGATACTTGACGCCTTTGAGTGCGAGCGGAATCAAGATCACAATCACTAGCGCATTGAAGATGACGGCGGAGAGAATCGCGCTTTGCGGCGTCGCAAGGCGCATGATGTTGAGCTTTTCGAGCAGCGGGTAGGTGCTCGCGAATGCGGCGGGAATGATCGCGAAGTACTTGGACACATCATTGGCGATGCTGAAGGTCGTGAGCGCGCCGCGGGTCATAAGCAGCTGTTTGCCGATTTCGACGATTTCGATCAGCTTCGTGGGATTGCTATCCAGATCGACCATGTTGCCCGCCTCTTTGGCTGCCTGCGTGCCGCTGTTCATGGCGACGGCGACATCTGCTTGAGCGAGTGCGGGAGAATCGTTCGTGCCGTCGCCGGTCATGGCGACCATGCGCCCGCCAGTTTGATACTCGCGGATGAGTTTCAGCTTTGCTTCGGGCGTCGCTTGAGCGAGGAAGTCGTCGACGCCGGCCTCGGCGGCGATCGTCGTCGCCGTGAGCGGGTTGTCGCCCGTGATCATCACCGTCTTGATGCCCATGCGGCGAAGCTCGCCGAACCGTTCCTTGATTCCCCCTTTGAC
>JBKJSI010000635.1:0-3402 GCA_046595915.1 Pirellulaceae bacterium | reverse complement strand
GAGAAGCTGAGGGATCAAACGCTAGGGCCGCTCTGGCCCACGCCCGATACGGGAAGTTCTCGACCAGCGAGCCCAACCCGAAGTTGTTCCGGTCAGGCATTTGCGCGGATTTCCCCTGGTGACGATGCAAGACCGCGAAGCTCAAGGGCCTCAGGGCAAGCCACCGCCAAAAGTCAGGATCAATGACCGCATGTGGCTCAGTCATCAAACCCTCATGCAGCGCTACACCTACTGCACCCTCAAAAGCAGCGGCTGACCCGCCACTGAAGGGGACCGGAAACTCGTCCACCAAGTCATTGACTTCTCTAATCAGACCATTTAACGATAATCCGGGACCCTGTCCGCGACTCCTTTCAAACGCCGTCCAATCTGGGGTCACCGACTCCTTCAGAAGAAGGTACACGTCCTCACCGGCACGTTTAGTAAAATAGGCTCTTCGCTGTTTTGTGTGGGTTTGGCATAGACTTGTCGGATGCAGCCGGCAGAGCTTTTCGCGGTGGGACTTGGCATCGTGTCTCCTTGGAAGATCGTAGAGTTTGAGTTTTTGGACGGTGAGGTTCATATCAGCGTCGACTTCGAGCGTGGTGCTCGCTTTGACGGCAAGCCCGTCCATGACACCATGGATCGCAAGTGGCGCCATTTGAACTTCTTCAAGTACCCCTGCTATATCCACGCGCGGGTCCCCAGGGTCAAGGGGGACGATGGGAGGGTTCGCATGGTCGAGGTTCCCTGGGGTCGGCCAGGAAGTGGCTTTACACTGGATTTCGAGGCTTTAGCGGTTCGGCTCATGACCCAAATGCCGGTCAACGCGGTCTCCCGGGAACTTGGCGTGACCGACACGCGCCTTTGGCGGCTCCTCATTAGCTATGTAGCGCGTAGCCGGGTTGGACTGGACCTGTCGAAAGTGCGTCGAGTCGGAGTCGATGAGACCGCTGCTCGGCGGGGCCATGACTACATCACGGTGTTTGCTGACCTTGATGACCGCCGAACCATTTTCGCTTGTGAGGGGCGGAGCGGAGTTGCACTTGCGCAGTTCCTCTCGTTCCTCAAGAGTTGCGGAGTGGAGGGTGAACAAATTCAGGAGTTCACCTGTGATATGAGCCCGGCCTACTTGTCGGGTATCCGAGCTGCCTTCCCGCATGCCAGCATCACCCTGGACAAGTTCCACCTGATTGCCATGCTCAACCGAGCGGTGGATGAAACCAGGCGAGCGGAATCCCGTAAGTTCAAAGAGCTTCGCAGAACCCGGTTTTGGTGGCTTCGTAACCCGGAGACCTTGTCGGCGTCTCAAAAGACAGGGCTGCGGGATTTCTTGCTGGAACACAGCTTCTGCCAAACAAGCCATGCCTATGCTCTGAAACTCCAGTTCCAGGAGGTTTTTCTGGCCGGTACTCGTAGCGCGCCAAAGCTTTTTGACGCCTGGCTCGATACCGCCCTTGAGTCGACCAACGCGCATATCGCTCGCGTAGCAGAGTCTTTCTTCACCCTCAGAGAGCAGATACTCAACTGGTTCCAAACCCGTATCTCCAACGGAATTCTGGAGGGATTCCACAGCGTCCTGCAAGCCACCAAGAACAAAGCAAGAGGCTACCGAAACCCCGAGAACCTTATTGCCATGTGCTACCTCCTACACGGCAAGCTAAAGCCACTTACCCACACGAAATGACGAAGAGCCGTAAAATAACTGTAAGTCATGATTTACTTAACATCCTCCATTGACTTGACAGAACTACAATATGCTTGGCTAAGACCACTTAATTTGCCTGCATCGCTTGGGTCAATTCCACGCCAGTAGTCTCTGCTCTTCTTAGCATGCTTCAAAACGTTATCAACTAGCAATGCACCCACAGACTTTTCTGGAAGGGATTGATCCCCTTCCGCGGCCCTGACAACCATCAGCAGTTGCTCAAGTGCGCTTGAATGAATGGCCGCCTTCATAAGTCTGCCCTTCGCAGATCGTTGCGTCGATCTCATAACACCACGGAGGCGATCATTGACGTAAATCCGAATATTGGTGGACTCAATATCAAGGTCACGTAGGTCATCCTGACTTGCGACAACTGCAACTGCCGTCTCAGAATGGAAGCCATCGGCAGCGAATTCAGCGCCAGACCGAAACTCGACAGGAAACTCAGCCCCAGGACCTGTTCGGTTTATGCCGAAATGCTTTATACCGAGAACGTGACCGACAAACCATGGGAGACCCACTTCTTTTTCGGCCCGTGATCGCTTTGCAAGGTATATCGACATCAGCCCGCCGCGTGATCCGAGCCAGTCGATCCCTAGGTTCCTCACCTCCACTGGAATTTCCTCCACTATCTCACGAAGCGGACAGTCAAGTAACACCCTTGAAGACCGTCGAGTATCATCGCGAAACGTCACCACTAAATGTACTTCCAAGGGTTCAAGAGGTGAGATCAATTCTATCAGTCCAGTTGGGTCCGTCTTAAGCGAAACTTGCGCTTCGTGAATTGGAACATCAACCTTGAGTGCGTTCAACTCTGCAAACTCTTCCTCCTCGCGAAAGCGAATTGCGATTCTGGACATAAATTTGTCTATCCCCGCTTGCTCAAGCTTAAAGAATGGTCGGGCGACCGCAGTTTCGATCTTCATGGATTTACAATCTCCTCGGCTTGGAAGGTAATAGTTACCGTCCAGTTGGGATCATATGGAGTTGTTTTGACGGACATCTCGACTGATTCATTAGGGCCAATTTCAACATTAAGCTCCGGCGCATCGCCAGAAGCGACTTCATGACCTGGAATTGAGAGAGTGCAGATCATTGGATCCCCAGAGCTACTATCATCAGATTCCGCAACAAGAGCCTGAGCGCCAATCCTTAACATCGTCTTAGATTTCTTCTTGACGCGAACTCTGGCGGTCCCTTGCGCCACTAGCTCGCCGTCCAGCTCGGTGACTACAACCTTACGCTCCGTAATTTCTATCGGCTCGGATGTTTGAGAACCACCGGACTTGCCCGGCGAGCTCAACAGCTGGCCAAAGAAGCGTCGAACCTCAGTCAGGGTTTTGTCGTCCTCGCTGGTAGGAGGGACGTATTCGCGCATGAATTTATTGTATTCCGTGCGGATCTTATCTTTGATCTGTCGGGCAAGCTCTCTCTGCTCCCTTGTCGCCCGAGTTGCCTTCGCGGACCAATCATCGTGACGATGAGGCTCGGTCATCCGTAAATCGTTGTTGACTAGCTCGTTTGCTACAAATACGCCCACGACGCCTGGTTTAGGAGCTAGATTCCAGTGGTAATAGTTGACAACCATAAGCGTATCACGCATGAGTGCAATGCTGCATCCAAGTTTCGACTCGTCGTCCACAGACTCAATCAATGATTCATCTAGACGAAGCACCAAAACACCGAGTTTGCGACCTTTATACTCAAGTTCTCGA
>JBKJSI010000205.1:0-3590 GCA_046595915.1 Pirellulaceae bacterium | reverse complement strand
CTACCGGATCGGCTGTCATTTATACACAAGTCCTCCTTTGGACTGTAAGACATCTCCGGAATTGGCACGGGATTTGCGCCGCCGAATGAGCGTCTTTGAAGGACGGTCAATTCGGCAGGGAGCAAATCCCGAGCCAATTCCGGAGATGTCTTACAGTCCAAAGGAGGACTTGTGTATAAATGACAGCCGATCGGGTAGGTTGGCAAGAGAACGCCACGGATCGCGGTGACGACTTGAGCAAGGATCTGGAGCAAGGATTTAGCCGAGCGCGACCTCGCTGGTTTACCGACCGGGCGGAGGCGCTAATGGATGGAGCATCGTCTCGCATCGATACCTACTTGACATCTTTTTTTAAGTATTGAGTCAACACTTCATGTCCGACGTCACCCGCATCCTATCGCAAATCGAATCCGGTGATCCGTCGGCGGCGGAGCAATTGTTACCGTTGGTTTACGACGAACTCCGAAAGCTGGCGGCAGCCAGGCTTGCGCAGGAAAAACCCGGCCAGACTCTGCAAGCGACGGCCCTCGTTCACGAGGCCTACCTTCGCATCGTTGGCGACGGTCAACCGAAAGACTGGAACGGTCGCGGGCATTTCTTCGCCGCTGCCGCGGAGGCGATGCGCCGCATTCTGATCAATCGGGCCCGTGACAAGCGACGGCTCAAGCGAGGCGGCGACCGCGAGCGGGTGCATTTTGAATTGCTGACCGATCCCGCGACCGCGCCAGACGAGGACCTGCTCCAACTCGACGATGCCCTCAGCAGTCTTGCCCGTACGAATCCGCAAGCCGCGGAACTCGTCAAACTGAGGTACTTTGCCGGCCTGACCCTTCCCGAAGCCGCAGCGCTACTGGGTCTCTCCACGAGGAGCGCCGCCCGGGTTTGGGCGTTCGCACGGGCCTGGCTGATCGATGCCCTGGAACGTTCCTAAGTTGGAATTTGGCAAATTCTCCAAAATCGTTGGCACACTTCTCTGCCAGACGGGGCACTGTTTTAAGTGACACCGTTGCTGGGCTAACTGCGTCGTGCCGCCGACGCAGACAGCGCTGCGATGGTCAACGTCGGTGGTCGCTCGCCGCAATCGAAGCCTATCGAGATGGAGATTGCTGGAATCTGGTCGGGACAATCGCACTTACTTTGGAGGTCCTATGTGGAAACCCTATTTCTTCGCCACGATTCTGATGACCTCGGGGACGAACGGGTTATCCGCCGAAGAGCCCGCCAAGGTTGACTTCGTACGTGACGTCCAGCCGCTCTTTAGGGCGCACTGCGCGGGCTGTCACGGGCCGAAGCAGCAGAAGAACGGGTTCCGACTTGACCGCCGTCGCGATGCTTTCCGTGGCGGGGTCGCCAACCAAATTGCTCCCGGAAACAGCGAGGCGAGCCATCTCTATTTTCGACTGGTGGGAAGCCATGGCCATCTCCCCATGCCTCCCGACGGTCCGCTAAGCCCTGAACAAATCAAGCTGATCAAAGCCTGGATCGATCAGGGCGCTGTGTGGCCGGACGAGGCCTCCGGTGAAATCCCCGCCCCGCCCGCGGATCCCATGGCGACACGGTTGATGGAAGTGCTGCGCGACGGGGACCGCACGACGTTTCGCCAACTCCTGAAGGAGGAACCGTCCGCCGCCAAGCGTAAGGGACCCCATGGTTCGACACCCCTCATGTATGCGACCCTCTACGGAGATGCGGAGTCAGTGCGTCTCTTGTTAGAAGCGGGCGCCGACCCCAACCTTCGCAACGAGGCCGGAGCGACCGCACTGAAGTGGGCGATGGATGACTTGGACAAGGCGCGCGTGCTGATTCGCGGCGGTGCAGAGGTGAATGCTCGATCGGATGACGGCCGCACGCCAAGCTCATTGCGACGGCTCGGCCCGGATCTTACGAAGTCGTCAAGCTGCTGCTTGATCACCAGGCAAATCCATCCCCAACGGTTAGCTCCTACAAAGGACCGCTGACTCCACTTCGTTTGGCGGCCGAGGCGGGTGACGAGGCAATGCTCCGCCTCCTCTTGGATCGAGGGGCTGATGCGAAGGCGATGGGCGGCTCCTTGCCGCTCCTGGCGGCAATGAACGCAAACGACGCCGGTTGCGTGAACCTGACGCTTCAGAATGCTGACCCTGCCGCTCTCAAAGGTGCGGGACTCTTTCTCGTGCCGCCTTTCGGCGCTCCCTCGGCACTACTCGACACGAAGGCCGTGAAGAGGTTTTTTGAAGCCGGAGCCGACGTTACGGTACGCGATTCTGCCGGGCGCTCGCTGCTAATGCTGGCCGTCAGTTCCGATGATGCTCCTGTTGAAACGGTGGAAACGCTGATGGGGCTGGGGGCCGACATCAACGCCACTACTTTGGAGGGAAAAACGGCTCTCGACTTCGC
This sequence comes from Pirellulaceae bacterium, assembly GCA_046595915.1. Lineage (GTDB taxonomy): Bacteria > Planctomycetota > Planctomycetia > Pirellulales > Pirellulaceae > JBKJSI01. The sequence continues at coordinate 1,214 of JBKJSI010000205.1, read as the reverse complement.
GCGGCAAACCGGGCGAACCCTCATTATCGAATTGCTGGAGAAGGCCGGGGCGAAATCAGGCCAGGACCAAGTGTCGCTTGTCCCAAAACCGAAGCCGGCCCTGTCGGCGAAATTCGCGGTTGAACGCAGTCTGCCTCTCCTGCAGCGAGCGGACGTAATCTTTCTGCGGAAGTCTGGCTGTGTCTCTTGCCACAACAACTCGTTGACCTCGATGTCGGTCTCATTGGCTCGGACAGCGGGCTTCTCCGTGGATGAGCCAGCAGCAAGGATTCAGGGGAAGGAGGTGGGCGCGTACATTGAAATGTGGCGCGAGAGGAGCCTTCAAGGCATGGGCGTCCCTGGGGACTCGAATACCGTCAACTATCTTCTCGCTGGGCTGGCCGCCGAAAAACATCCGGCGGACCCCGCAACCGATGCGCTCGCGCGATACTTGAAGAACGACCAGATGCCAGACGGGCGATGGCGGTTGATTGCGAACCGACCGCCGCTGGAGTCGAGCGAATTCGAGGTAACCGCAGTTTCCATGCGAGCCCTGCAGGTCTACATGCCAAAAGCGCTGAAAGCGGACTACGAGAAGTCGGTTTGGCGGGCGGCGGACTGGCTGAGAACTTCCAAACCCAAATCGACGGCAGACCGGGTTGGACAAATTCTCGGTCTGGCATGGGCGGGCGATCCCCAGGATTCGCTGCGGAAGTTCACTGCCGAACTGTTAGCCGAACAGCGAGCCGACGGCGGCTGGTCGCAACTTCCGACGATGACCAGCGACGCATTTGCTACCGGTCAGGTGCTGACGGCACTGCACAATTCAGGCGCAGTAGCCGTTTCGGACCTGTCCTACCAGCGGGGAGTGAAGTTCCTGTTATCGACTCAGCTCGAAGATGGCTCTTGGCGCGTTCGAAGTCGAGCAATTCCACTACAGCCGTATTTCGAGGGCGGTTTTCCTCATGGCCGCGACCAGTGGATCTCCGCGGCCGCAACCAATTGGGCGGTGATGGCGTTGCTGCCCGACGCAAAATGATCGACCAGATGTCAGCCCCTCAGACCTGATAGATTGTGGCGGGAATGCCCCGAAGTGTGCGATAGCAATTGCAAGGCGCTTGTTCTTATGGACTCCGTGACTGCCGATGAAGAATGCCGACGAAAAGCTAATGACCATGTTCTCGGCCGCTTTAGACTGCGAAACGACGGCGGCGCGTGACACGTTTTTGGACAAG
>JBKJSI010000271.1:0-7740 GCA_046595915.1 Pirellulaceae bacterium | reverse complement strand
GTTTTTCCTGCCGATCGAACAATCGAAGGCGTATCCCCAAGTCGAAGCGGTCATTCCCGCTGACTGTTCCGCCTCGGCGACCCTGGATGTTTCCCCGGGAGACGCCAAGTACTTGCTGGAAGTCTTGCCCCACTTGCCCTTCGACGCGCTGGGCTCGGAAAGACCGGTCACCATCGAACTCAATGGTAAGATCGGCGTGCGCGCCAAGTCGGCGCAGTCTCCTGCGGGCGTCGAAGTGGTTCTCAGGAATTCCCAGTCTTCAGGCGTTGATCTGCTCTGCGCTATGCAGCGGTCTTATTTGAGCCGCGCGCTCCAGCTTGGGTTGACGCGATTTCAGTTCTACCAGGAGGGGAATGCACCGATCGTCGTGCGGCAAGGCGACAGCACCTACTGCTGGGCGGCCTACGACCAGAGCGGGTTGGTGAAGCGAACGGAGGCGACCAAAATCATGGAATCACCGGTCACTGCATCGCCCACACCACCGATCGCCGTCGCGTCGCCGGTTCGACGCAAGGAAATGAGCCCCCAATCAATTCCAAATGCGATGACTCCGAAATCCCCATCGCCAATAACTCGAACGATCACCATAGCGCCCACCGTTTCGCAATCGCCTTTGCAACAAGCGACGGAACTGCGTAACACCTTACGTGCGAATCTGACCCAAGCCAGTTGCTTGGTTGCTGAGCTACGTCGCCGACGCCGGCACGATCGAGTCCATAATGCGGCGATCGCCAATTTGCGGCGGCTCCAAGTGGCCGGCTAATGGTCAATTTCTATCCCTTTCTCCTTGGAGATTTCCCCATTGCCAGCAAAACTCTCAGTCGGCCTCTCGCGCAAGCAGGGCTTGCCGGATTACGGATCTGTTGGCGCTAGTTGTTATCTCGAAATTGAGCTTCCCGCCGACATTCTGAGCGGAGCGGGAACGCCCTTCCAGCGGCAAGCCGAAATGGTATTTGAGGCGTGTCGACTTGCAGTGGACGACGAACTCGCGCGGCATAGTAAACAGCGCCGCGATGTGCTGGTGCATGACTCATCGCCAAGAGAGCCCCAGGCCCTGCGCCTGGCGACTCCCAAACAGGTTCGTGCCATCGAGCGGATGGCGTTGAGTCAGGGAATGCACCCGAGCGACTGGCTGCACGAGCGAATCGGATCGGCGCCTTTGCATTCGCTTTCGATGGAAGAAGCAAGCGGGTTGATTGATGAATTGCAGCAGTTCAAAGCTCCTCATCGCCAACGGGCTGCATGATGCGCAGCTTCATGCTGATGGAATTGGATTTTAGTTCGAATCACCTCTAGCTAAGGAGAAAAAGTTGGGAGCTCGATCGAAGCTCAATGTGGCGTATCTGAATGGAGCGCTGATCATTGCGGCGGTCGCGGGATCGGCGTTCGGATCGGTCTGGGTTTTTGGATTAGTGCTGGCCGTGCTCGTGGCGGGGATGATCGCGTCGGGCGAGGTACGGCTGCAACGGCGTAAATAAATGGCCGCGTTGGATGCTGGTGGGTCGCCCTGAAATGGGGGCGGCCCACGGGCGTTCTTTTTAGCTATCAGAGGACAAATGCTCAGCATAAGGATGCGGAAAAAGCTTCGGCAGCTGTTAAACACTGCGGCGCAGGTTCAAGTCCTACCGGGGAAAGTTTGCGAGCATGAACTCGCCGACCAAGAAGCTCGAAGAGTTAATCCTCGCCAAAACTCTGGCACACGGCGGTAACCCGGTGCTGCGTTGGATGGCAGGGAATGTTTCGATCGAAAAAGACGCGGCCGATAACTGGAAGCCGTCGAAGAAGCGATCGCCGGAGCGGATGGATTGTTTGGTCTCCCTCATCATAGAGGTTGGCCGCGCCTGCCTCACGGTTGAGGGAGACACAGCTGATACGACGATCTGAACTACAAGGTGGATTTCGTGTGAGGTGGGGATCGCAGAACCGCCAAAAACCGGACTGCAGCTTCTGTTGTCGCCTAAAACAATTCGCAAGCAACCGGCTCTTCCCGCTCATTTAACCCCGGCCTTATGCGCTTTAAGATAGCGGTTTCTTTAGAGGGATCTCTATGCGAAGTGATCGAGGATTGCTTTTGGGCTGCAGGCGCATGGCGTCCTGGTTGAGAGCGTGCAGCGTCACGACAGCCGTTGGCGCCGGCGCGAGCCAACCGCGCGCCGTGGATCGGGGCACTCCTTGCAGGACAGCCACGTCGACGTCCTTGGCATTGCAGACCAGTTCCCGGAGGCGATGATCGTACCGGCGCTGAGTGCGGGTGGTTGAGGTCATGCCTCAATAATCGGCAGAAATCCTTCTGGTTGGAACTGCCGGGGATCAATCCGGGCCACTCTACAGATGGGCTGAAAGTGGCGAGAACTCGCGAGGAAAACTCCCAAATGTCGTGGCTCATAGCAGGGCTAGGTCTTACCTTGTACGGCTCATGCATTCTCAACTCTCCTCCGGCTGAAGGCCGACGCACCCCGACTCCTTTGATTTCCGAGGCGAGTGAAAAGAGGAGATTGCCCCCTAAAGTATGAATGGGTGTTGGGGGCTAAAGAGCGGATCGCTGAAGGCGCCTTGCTTATTCGCCGGGCAAGATACCGCCTAGGGCCGCGTGCAGCTTCAGCCGTGCAGACCGCCATCGGCTCTTAATGGTGCGGTCGGACGTACCCACAATCGCGGCGGCTTCGAGCTGCGTAAGTTCTTGATACCAGAGCAAATCAAACGTCTCACGTTCGTCATCGGGTAGAAGGTCGACCTGGCGGTGAAACTCGGTCCAAAGGGCCAGACGGCCGGGCTCCTGAGAAAGGTCGGCAGCCTCGTAAGCCGGCGGCGTGATGCCGCTCTGGTTGGGTGAGGCCGGGGCCTGGCTGGCGTGGTTGGCCCCTCCGCCCATTGGACCATAGTGATGTCGTGCCAAATCAATCAGTTCCCGGCGGATCTGCAGTGCGGCCAAGCGGTAGAAGTCGCGTGGCGAGTCGGGCGTAACCGTGCTCAAGGCCCGGCACAAGCGGAGCATGGCGTTCTGAAAGACGTCGCCCGTTTCTTCCCAGCGCCGCACTCCGCGGTAATCATTAAGCATCTTCCGCACCAGACGGTTCAGCCGCTCGCACGCGCAGTTGATCAACTCATTGCGGGCCGAGATGTCGCCGGCCTTGAGGCGATCCAGCACGCCTTGCAAGACCACGGTTAATGATTCGGACATGGGCTGACTCTTCGCAACTCCAGAGTGTTGTATTGGTTATACCACGTTAGTTGCCAGTGAAGGCGGGCGGATGGGGGTTACACTCCGGCTGCGACGACCTCGAACGGACCCAGAGAATTAGTAGGGATACCATCTTCCCAATCGCCAAACAGCAGTCTGGAAACCCGATTGAAATACATGATCGAGCCCGGCTGCAAAGTCTGCATTAGTAGCCACCCCGATGCCGCCGTCGAAGTAATCTTGGCCGCTGCCGCCGGTCAGGGTGTCGTCGCCGACTTCACCGAAGAGATTGTGATTTACCGCTTTGCCAAACAGGCGATCGTTCCCGGTGCGCCCAGCAGTTCATCGTTGCCGTCTCCACCGACCAAGACATCATTTCCGGCTTTCCCCTAAATCTGATCGTTTCCCCCTTCACCAAAGAGTTGATCGTCCCCTTCGCCCCTCACCAGCTGATCGTTCTGGTTGCCGCCAATGAGAATATCGTTGCCCGCCCCACCGAAGGTGACGGTTTGGAGCGAGTTGCCATCGTTGCGGAAATAGTCGTTGCCCAGGCCGCCGCTGAAGACCACGGCGCCGGTTTTGATCTGGCTCTGTGGGAACCACTGGGTGCGGCCATTGGCTTCCACGTTGACCCACTTGACGTCACTGAAAACGGCCTCGGAAACGCGAACAACATCGTTCCCCGCGGTCCCGACGATGGCCAAATTGCCAGCGGCGTCAATCTGCGACACAATGGGAGCCGGCAAGAGGTCCGCCACCATCAAGGAGCGGCCTTCGAGGCTTTCTAGTTGCGGGCGGAAGCTGCATCGGCGTGGGGTGGTGGTTTTCATTTCGGTTCTCCTTAGCTCTGAGGTTTGTTCGTTCTCTACCCCACCCAACGGAAGCAGGCGAATTCAGAGGAAGCAGGAAAAATGGGGAATTTTCTGTGAAAGCCAATTTGTGCGGCGGGTCGGGGGTCAGCGGCGTTTTACTTATGATGGCCGGTTGAACTGGTTCAGCGAACCGAGTCTCCACGAGTTCACCCATAACCCCCGCAGGAGATGGCCATGGCCGACGAGCAAGTTCTGAGCGAGATCCTCGCTCGTTGGGAGGATGCTTATGCGCAAGGCCAGACGCTGACGCCCGAGCAACTCTGCACCCAACATTCACACCTGCTGCCGCAGGTACGAGAGCAGATTCAGTGCCTGCTGGCCTTCGATCCCCTGTTACGTACGACGGCTAAGCATGAATGGTCCGATACTGCCCCGGTCCCCACTCAACACTGCGAACCGAGACGATTGGATGAATCCGACAGCGCAGCGTTTGCTTTTCGAGCCTCGCGCAACATGAAGGGCGATCGATTCACCATTCTCAAGCCGCACGCAGCCGGGGGCTTGGGCCAGGTCAGCCTGGGTCGCGACAACCGACTGGGGCGTCGCGTGGCAGTCAAGGAAATTCGGCCCGAGCGGCGGCACGATCTAAATTTGCGGCAACGTTTTCTCGTGGAGGCGGAGATTACGGGCCAGCTTGAGCACCCAGGCATCGTGCCCATCTATGCTTTGGAACATGACTCTAACGGTCAGCCGTTTTACGTGATGCGGTTTTTGGCGGGCCAGACACTGGCCGAAGCGATTGCCCAGTTTCACTCACGAAGAGGAGGGCCACCGGCAACCATCGGTCCCGCAAAAGAAGGCTCGTTGCCCGCCGTCGATTTTCGGTCACTAGCTTTTCGCAACTTGCTCCAGCGGTTCGTTGATGTCAGCCAGACCATTGCTTACGCGCATAGCCAACAGGTCATTCATCGCGACCTGAAGCCAGCCAACGTCATGTTGGGGGAGTATGGCGAGACACTGGTGCTCGATTGGGGATTGGCGAAGCGGTTGGGCCGAACGGACGACGACCCCAACGTTGCCCAGACGCCACCCGGTGACGTGCTGCCTAACGACAGCAATCTGACTCAAGCGGGCCAGATTCTCGGCACGTTGTCGTTCATGTCGCCAGAACAAGCCGTCGGAGCAGAGGTCGGCCCGCCAACCGACATCTACGCGCTCGGCGCGATCCTATACAACCTGCTGACCGGGCAGGCGCCCCACGCAGGCAAACCGCTGGCGAAAGCGCTAGCGGACTTGCGCACGGAATCGCCGCCTTCGCCCAAAGCAAAGCGCTCCGGCGTGCCTTCCGCTTTGGAAGCAATCTGCCTGAAAGCGATGGCACGCTCTACGGAGGAAAGGTATTCAAGTGCAATGGCGGTGGCGCGAGAAGCGGATCGCTGGTTGGCCGACGAGCCTGTGGAAGCCTATGCCGACCCTTGGATGGATAAGGCACGCCGATGGATGAAACGCCATCGCACGCTGGCTGTCAGCGGCGCCACAACGCTGCTATTGGCAGCGCTCGCGGCCGGCGGCGCAGCACTCCTGGTGACCCAACAGAATGTGGCCCTGGCCGAAAAAAATAGCGAGCTGACTGAGGCGAATATTCGTGAAGCGGCGGCCCGGCGACAGTCGGACGAGAATTTCAAGCGATCTCTCGACGCAGTAGACAAGTACCTCAAACGAGTCGGCGAGAGCAAGGAGCTTAAGGCTCGGGGACTGGCCGACCTGCGGCGCGACTTGCTCGGCACAGCCCAGGATTTCTATGCCCGCTTTGTGGCCGAACATGGTGACGACCCAAGCCTGCGGGTGGAGTTGGCCAATTCCCAAGGCAACTTGGGCTTTTTAGCGAGTGAGTCAGGATCGCCTCGCGCTGCCATCGACCATTACAAGAAAATGCAAGCACTTTACAATCAACTAACACGCGGTGAACCGGCCAGCGTAGAACATCAAAAACACCTGGCCACCGCATTCTTTAACCTGGGGTACGGTTACAAAGCGGTTGGGGAGACCAACGCCTCCGAAGAGAATTATCGGCAAGCCCTGCGGCAGTATCAGCAACTGGTGGCCAGCCATCCCCAGACGATCGAATTCGGTCGAGCATTGGCAATGACGCACAACCACCTAGCAAACTTGTATCAAGACACGAACCGCTCCGAGCCGGCTTTGAATTCCTACCGTGATGCGGAACGCATCCTGGAAGCCCTGACTGCAGCGCACCTCAATGATGTCGAGACGACCGTGCTATTGGCCAATAGCTATAGCGATTTGGCGTTGGCCTACGATCACTCCCAGAACGCGACCAAAGCAGGCGAGTACTATGCCAAAGCCGTGAGACTTCGAGAGCAACTCGTCGCCAACGATCCGGCCAAACTGGAATTCCAGCGAGGGGCTGCCGTGAGTTATGGCAATCTCGGCTTGGCCTATCTCAGCGGCAATCAAATGGAGCAGGCTGCCGAATCCCTCCAACGGGCCGTTACCATATATGAGGCGTTAGTGCGGGGGCGGCCGTGGGTGACCGACTATCAAGCCGAGTTGGCTGGGAGTTACAGCAACCTGGCGCTTCTGCACGCTAATTCACAACAACTTGAAAAAGCTCGCGAGGGATTTCAAAAAAATGTCGACATTCGCGAACAACTCGCTCAGCAATTCCCAGAGGTGCTTGATTATGCCGCCGACTTGGGTGGCGGCTACAACAATCTAGGGCAAATCCAAAGTAATTCAGGAAACCCCAACGCAGCGTTCGAGACTTTTACAAAGGCGATTGCAAAGCTGGAGTCCGTGCTGGCTAAGGAGCCGAACCACGATCGCGGGCGCAGGTTCCTGAGCTTCGCCTGTTTCGGCCGCGCAAAGTTATTGGGGCACTTGAGCCGACATGCCGAGGCCCTTCAAGACTGGGATCGGGGCTTGGAACTGACAGATCCCCAAGGCAATCCCGCGATCCGGGTAATGCGGGTCGAGACTCTAGCGCGACTTGGCGTGTATGAACGGTTCACCGGCGAGTCCAAAGAATTGGCCTTCATCGCTAAACTGCCTAGAAGCCAATACAATCTGGCACGCGCCAATGCGTTAGCTTCCGCTACTGCAGCGCAAGATTCCGGCCTGTCGGCAGCTGACCGTCTTCGTCTCAGCGAGCAATACGCGATCCGAGCCATCGAATTGCTGGCGCAGGCCAAGGCCGGCGGGCAGTTCAACACTTCCGCAGAATTGGAGCTATTGAAACAAGACATTGATTTCGCCTCACTTAAAAGGCGAGACGATTACCAGAAATTCTTGATTGAATTAGAAATGTAAGGGAATCAAAGTGGGCATCGACGGACCAATTTCGAGTCAATAGAGGTGCAGATTTCAGTCGAGCAACAATATTGAAATTCCTTTTGCGGGCTTGAGAGGATGGATTTTTTGAGGAATGACGAGGATGTTCAAGCCGATGGTGGTTGCGCCGTCGACGACGAGTTACCTTGTTAGCGCTGGTGAAAAGGAGCGAGACTATGGGGCGACACAACCTTGCATGGGAAAACCGCGACGAGGGTGCTTCAATGACGTATCGATGAGCGTTTGAGCAACCCTCAGACGCTCATTTTGTTTTGCCACATCTGGTCCGTATTCACTAGCAGATTCAAGATCGTCGGCAACTTTAGCTTGCCGGCGACGATCGCAACATTGGATGCTTTGCCTTCCCTGTGACTGCCGAGCTACCAAAGGCCATCG
>JBKJSI010000176.1:0-9065 GCA_046595915.1 Pirellulaceae bacterium | reverse complement strand
GTGGAGCGCGAGTGTACCATGGGGCGGGCGCTTCATGGTGATTGCTGGTTTACTGGTGATGTGCGTTTGCCATTTCCTGCAGCGGGAGCCTCGCGAGATAAATTTCAAGGCAAACTCCAATTGACGCCACTTCTGCGCGCAATGGCATCTGAGTTACACATGTTGGGGGGGGAGATTTATGAACATTCCCCTTGCACCGCGCCGCCACGTTTTGATCGAGCCTGCGAAATCAAAACGGAACGCGGGGCCATTTGCGCCGATTCCGTCATATTCGCCGGGCGTACTCCTTTCGCGCCGATGGTGGGCCATATCGCAGAGCAAATCACGCGGCACTCTTACATGATTGCGGTACAGGTAGCTGAGACGCTGGATGACGCGATCTATGTTTTGGATCAAGTGCCTCGCCGCATTATTTGGCGAGCTGATCGCTCGGATTCTTCGAGGCTAATCATCCGCGCGGACTACTTTGGAGACCAAGGCTCTTCTCAACCGCGCTGCTTAAATGAGCTTTGCTGTTATGCATCGAGTCGATTTTCAGTCAAACGCGTCGACGCTCGCTGGTCGCATCATCAATTGATGGCGCCTGATGGTTTGCCGATTGTGGGTCGGGTTCCAGCAAACGAAAACGCTTACGTAGCGGGCGGTTTAGGGCAACAAGAACTTCCATGGGGCATCGCTGCGGGTAAGTTACTCTCGAACCTTATTCAGGGGAAATCTTCGCCGTTGGCCTCGATTCTGGACCCGAAGCGAGTTACGCGCGAAATGATTGCGAAGCAACCTGCACCTAGCCGCGTGAAGCCACCATTGACGATCGATTCAGCGGGTTCTGACTCGCCGGTTGCACCGTATTATCCAAGTTCGAATCAGACTACGCCGGTTCCCGCGCTGCGTTCATGGGGTGAATGGGGAATGTCTTCGCCATTGATGCAGAATTTCATACGAATTGAATCCGATAGGCGGTGGGGTGGTCGACCGTGGCGGCGACGATCCTGACCGCTCCGCCCAGCTTGGGCCAGTCGCGACTTTACTTCGAAAAAGTACTTGTTTTCATTACGCTGCCTAGTCGGCCTAGATGGCCACTGACCGGCTGCTAAATGGCCCAGATTGCCAAGTTCGCCCGCACTTTTTGGCGCCAAGTCGCCGCGCAGGTCCCGGATTGAGCTTCTCCGGCCTTACGACCGCACAGTTCTATGGCGCCGTAGGACGGATTGATTCCATTCGACGAACAGAATGCGAAATGCAGGCATCGAGAAAATGGCTGCGACACACTGTCGCTATCGCTCTATGGAGATGGCAACCTGTCGGGATTCTCGGATATACCCAAGGTTGAATAACTGTCTCTAGTTGCCTCTTAAAGTGTTCTCAGCTAAGGCCCGTCAGGAGTTAGCTATGCATCGTCGTATGCGAAACCTTCTGCGGCACGGTGGTTGCAACTGTGGTGCTCTTGCCACCCTCGCGAGTTGCAAATGCACTCGTGGGACACAAAGAATCTCAAAAAAGGAGTTCGGTCATGGTCAATTCACAAACCTTGCAAGGCAGTTGGAATGAAGTCAAGGGTCGCCTGCGCAACCGTTGGAATCAACTCAGCGGCGATGAACTGAATGTCTTCGATGGCAACGTTGATCAATTGGTGGGGCTCATTCAACGCAAAACAGGCGAGGCCCGCGGTGCTATTGAGAGCTTCTTAGAAGAAGCCAGCTCCAATGGAAGTTCCGCCATCTCGGGCGCGATGGAATCGGCTCGTGCGGCCGCACACCAAGCTGCGAGTCAAGTACAAGCCACCACCAAGCAAGCGGTCGATACTGCGCAGAAGGGGTACGAAAACGCTCAGGAGATGGTCCAACGTAGGCCGATGGAATCGGCTGCAATTTGCTTTGGGTCGGGACTTTTGGCGGGCGTGATCATTGGACTCTCAATGCGTTCGCGCTAGGTTTGCCGGTCTAACTTCACTCTAAGTCGCGCCGCATACTGCGATCGCGAATTGATCGTGTATCGACGTTCGTGGATTAAGCTATGGCCTCCGATGTTCCGTCTAGCGCAGAAGAGATTCAACGCCAAATGCAAAGCGTCCGATCAAGTTTGCGCGCCGACGTGAAGGAGCTTGTCGAAAACGCTCGCGATATGACAGATTGGCATTACTATGTGAGACGTTATCCGCTGGCTTCAATGGCTGTAGCGGCCACGGTTGGCTTTACATTAACGTCGCTTGGAACTCAGCGTGCTACGAGCGCAGTCCAAGCTCCAGCACCCTCACCATTTGGAGAAACACCGCCCGCGCATGCTCCCGGTAGCCCTTCGCTTATGAATCGACTGTTTGCGAGTTTCGGTGGAATGGCGACGTCCGCGATCACACGTGCGGCCCTGGCAATTGCGACACAGCAGTTGAATAAGTTTGTGGCCGACAGCTCATTTTTGGCGCCTACGGGTTCTGCTCCCAGCGCCGCGCAGGAGGAGCATTCCCATGTTCAATCGAATCGCTGACAAGCTGCCTACCGAGTGGTGGGGCAAACGCTCCTCATCAAAAGATCGTCCCCTCCTGCAACCCGATCAAGTTCAAAAGTGGATTCGCTCTACTGAGCAACTCATCCAAGAGCACCCGGGCGCGGCGCTCGTGGTGGCATTTGTCACGGGAGCGACCATCGCATGGTGGCTGAAACGCAAATGAATACCAAGTCAAATGACACTTTGGCTCCTGTAGCTGTTGCGCGCGGCACAGGTGAAGTGCTCGTCGATGCTCTCACGTTGGCGGAATTACAGTTTCAATTAGCTGAGTTGGACTTACTTGACGCACGGCGACGGCTTACAGGCGGCGTTTCGCTCTTAACGTTTGGAGCCGTGGTTGGAGCTTCAACCCTTCCTGCGCTGATTGGCGCACTTTCACTTGCGTTATCTCAGCTTGCGAAATTGGAACTATGGATTGCGCTTCTGATCAATGTCGGCGTGGCATTACTCATTTCGATTTGCGCGATGGCGATCGGCCTGAGAAGGCTAAGGTTTCATGGAGTTCTATTTACACGCTCTCGCAATGAATGGCGCCAGAATGTGAAGTGGTTAAAGGCGATGTTGCGACATTCAGGCGGCCGGCGCCGTGACGGGAGTGAATCGAATGGGAACGAGTAGTCACGCAAACCGCATTTTGTGATTTGTTACTTACTGGCAAATCATAAGCATTCCCACACCATCAATCAGGAGAAACAACCATGGATTACCCCTCTGACCTGCGTTACGACGCGGAACCAATCACTGCATCAGATTATGCATTACGACCTTTTGATGACCTGGTTGACTACGTTCAAGAATATGCCCGACAGAAGCCGGAAGTCGTGGCTTTTGCCTGCTTTGGAATTGGATTCTTCTTGGGTTGGAAGTTGAAGCCCTGGTAGTCCCTTTTATGCCGGGTATGGACGCGAGAGTCAGTTATTTTATCCTTCTCCAGCGGCATGGCTCATGGAACCGAATAGGCCGGAAGTGCAGTGGCGCCGTTATTCTGGCGCGCCGATCACGATCGTGGTGATCTTGCTGATGGTTGCGTTTATTTATTGGGCGAGTCCGGTGTTGGTGCCGCTGGCTCTCTCCGTCTTGTTCGCATTTTTGCTAAATCCAATTGTCACATTTTTGCAGCGACGTCGCGTACCTCGCACGGCAGCGGCGTTTATGGTGACCATTTTCGCTGGACTCATCCTCGCCGGATTAGGATGGCTCGTTTCGTCTCAGTTGGTCCAACTGGCGGAGCGGTTGCCTCAGTATGAACAACGACTCACCGCACGTATCGACGAGCTGCGCGAGAACGGGCGAGGTTCTCTGCTAAGTAAAGTGCAGAGTTTTGCCGACCGCGTTTCGAAGGCAGCGACTGGCCGCAGTAAAGCAACGGCGGACGCTGCTCCCCAGCCAGTTGTGCTTGTGAGTGAGGGAAGCAGGAGCTTAACGCCGATTTTCTCCAGCCTAGGGCCTGCGATGGAGCCATTGGCGGCCATCGGTCTTATCATCGTGCAACTGATTTATTTGCTTGTCGATGCAGAGAATTTGCGCGACCGGTTTTTGAGCTTAGCGGGCCAAGGAAATATGACGCTCTCGACCAAGGCGCTCGATGAAGCTGGTAGCCGCATTAGCAAATATCTAATGGCGCAGTTTGGGCTGAACGTTGCCTATGGTGTGGGCGTGACGGTGGGGCTGTTCCTCCTCGGTGTGCCTCACTCACTTCTATGGGGATTTATGGCGGGATTGTTGCGCTATATTCCCTACCTCGGGCCGATTGCCGCCGTGTTTTTTCCCTTGTTGATGAGCCTGATGACGACGGAAGGGTGGATGCAGCCGATCGGTGTCGGCGTCCTATTCATCACACTTGAAGTTCTCAGCAACGCGATCATTGAACCAGTGATTTACGGTAAGAGTATTGGCATCTCTCAGTCAGCATTGATCGTTGCGATTGCATTTTGGGCCTGGCTCTGGGGTCCGGTTGGCCTAGTCCTTGCGGCGCCGCTCACCGTCTGTCTGGCGATCGTTGGAAAATATGTCCCCACCCTTAAGTTCTTCGAGATCCTGCTCGGAGATACGCCGACGCTTTCGGCAGATGTGAGGTTTTATCAGCGATTGCTCGCGCATGACGAAGATGGGGCTTTTCAAGTCGTGTCGGCCGAGAGAGGTAAGCAATCGCTTATCACGCTCTATGATCAGATCTTAGTGCCCGCACTGTGCCACGCACGGCGCGATCTGGCTGCAAACCGACTGGACGAGGAAGACGTCATCGCGCTGTCGACTATTGCAGGCGATATTGGTGAAGAACTTGCGTTAACACAGCCCATTGTTGAAGCAAAGGCGGAAGAGTCCACTGAGACTCCGGTGGTCCCGGTCAAAATCCTCGCTTGTGCGGCTGGCGAAGATGCCGATGTCGCGGCGCTAAAGCTTCTCCGCTATACCCTCGATCCACGCCAGGTGATGGTGGAAGTAGCTACTACCAACCGACTCGCTTCGGAAATCGCTTCCTTAGCTGAAGATTCGGGGTCAGCCATCGTCTGTATCATCACGCTCCCGCCCGGCGGTCTCTCTCGCACTCGACTGCTCTGCAAAAAGCTTCGCCAAAGACTCCCGGAGATCAAGATCGTCGTGGGTCGCTGGGGACTGGATATGGCTCAGGCGGAGAATCAAAAGCAGCTTATCGACGCGGGAGCGGACTACCTCGGTACGACTGCTGAAGAGACATCTTCACAGTTACTGCGACTGGCACAGTTGGTTCGCCCGGTGAGTGGCGCGTCAGTCCCGCCACCGCATTTTCAGACTACAGAGGTGGAAGTTCACGTGCACGCGGGGTAGAAAAATGCGACAACATGTCGCTGTGCGACATGTTGTCGCTGTGATGAGGTTGAGAATTGGTGGATTTTCCCAGGATTTGGGGAAGGTGGGCGGGTTTTAGGGTCGCGCACCAGATTTGCAAAGGGTATCCAAGACGGAACAGATTGTCGTGCCTTTTGTTGGCGGGGCGAGAAGTGAAGTCGACGGAATTTCGTAAGCGGACACAGGTTCAGATGCCATTTTCGACCAACACCTGGAACTTACGCTCCATTGGGCTCTTCCTGGTAATGATCGCGCCTGCATTTGCTTCGATGATCGATACTGCTCGAGACCTTTACTGTGATACCGTCATGATCCGCGCCGTGACATTGCGAACCGAAATGGGGCATTTGCGCACCCAATTGGTCCGCCGCGCAGGTCGGTTGGAACGCTTCTTAGAGCTAGATTGGTCTGATGAAGAACCTACCGATCCTCCAAGAACGGTAGCGACCGAGGATCGATCTAAGCTTTTGGCAAACTGGGACTCGCCTCGTGTCACGGCAACACAGGAGTTGTATTGGGCCATTGTCGATCCGCAGGGCCTAGTCGTCCTCCACTCGGAGCCTGCGGCGAGCGGCAAGCGGCTGACAAGCGAATGGGATGATGACAAGCAATTGGAGGTAGGCGATGACGTCGTTCGAGTTCGTCGCGGCGCACTTTCCGGAGACCGGGAAGCCTACGACCTCAATCTTCCTCTGACGGTCAATGGTAAGTGGGTTGGCACGCTTCACTCAGGCTTGGACGCCAGCGTCATCGATCAACAAGTCGCGCTCGAGCAGCAGACTTTGCTAAAGCGCCGATTCTGGATCGTCGGATTGTTGGTGATGATTAACGCCTCGGCGATCCTTGGGGTTATTTATCTCGTGAAGCGCTTTAAGGCCAACAATGCTAGCCTGCAAACACAGCAAGATGATGAGTCACGCAAATTGGCCCAAATTGGACTGGGATTAGCGCATGAAGTTCGCAATCCGCTACATGCACTGCGGATCAATACTCATACGCTACGACGCTCATTGGCGGGAAAGCCACTTAGCGAGCAAGATATGTCCGATATGATGCGCGAGTCGTGCGATGAAATTGATCGCATTGAATCGCTTATGCGGGCACTGGTTCAATATGTAGCGCCGCAATCGACCGAGAAGTTGGCCGACGTGGAGCTTGACCGCGAAACGCAAGCAATTTTGCAACTTCAAAGTGATGAACTCCGGCGACGGAGGATCGAAGTTTCTTTTGCGGCGGCCAAACCACTTCTCGTCGTAAGCGTCGCGCCTTCGCAAATCCGCGCGATCTTGCATGAACTATTTACTTTCGCACAGCGAAGCGCGGGCGAAGGTGGAAAGCTCGACGTGCAGCTTCGTTCGGTCGAAAATTGCGCTGAACTGATCATCACTGACTACGGAAGAGAACTTCCGCCCAGCGATCTGACGAGGCTATTTGAACCTTTTCACGCCACTGCCTATTCCGAAGCCGGACTCAATCTTGCTCTGATACAACGCCACGTGAGCGACTGCGGCGGAAGCCTGAAACGCAGTCAGTCTACCGGGGCGAATCGTTTTGAATTGCGCTTACCCTTGGCTCATAACGCCATGAAAGGAATACCGTCATGAATGGCAAACACACGATCTTAATTGTCGAAGACAAACAGAATGAGCGGCAAGCGGTCGCGAGACTATTAATGCATGAATCCTATAAAGTAGAGACAGCGGAATCGCCTGAACAGGCGATTCGCTTTCTCGATCAGCCAATCGATTTGGTCATTAGTGACCTTCGAATGGGAGAAAACAGCGGAGTCGACTTGCTACGGATGTGGAAGAGCCGAAAGGCGGCGACGCCTTTCATCATCATGACGGCACATGGAGATGTAACTTCGGCGGTCGAAGCGATGAAGCTGGGTGCAGATGACTATCTTACCAAGCCCGTCAATCCTGATGAGCTTCTCATTCAAATTGCACGCTGCTTCGAATCGAATCGCAAGGACGCGACGATTAAGCACCTCCAGGAGCGACTAGATGATCGATTGGGATTTGAAAAAATGATCGGCCAATCGGATGCGATCCTCGATGTCATTGAACAGGTTCGGCTCGCGGCCCAAGTCGATTGTACGGTTATGATCACGGGTGAATCGGGCACCGGCAAGGAACTGATCGCCGAGGCCTTGCATCATAATGGCAGTCGCAAGACGGGCCCCTTCATCACCGTGAACATGGCGGCGGTGCCAGAGCAGCTTGTTGAAAGCGAGCTTTTTGGGCATGTAAAAGGAGCCTTCACCGGCGCGATGGCTGCTCGCGTCGGACGTTTTGAGGCCGCACATGGAGGCACGCTATTCATTGATGAAATTGGCGATTTCGCATTGGCGTCTCAAGCAAAACTCTTGCGCGTTCTTGAGAATCATACGATCACGCCGATTGGCGGCAATGATGACAAACTAGTCGATGTGCGAGCGGTCGCCGCGACGAGTCGGAATTTAGAGGAGATGGTTCGCAACAATCTGTTTCGTGAAGACCTGTACTATCGCCTCAACGTCGTAACGATCCATTTGCCGCCGCTACGTGAACGGCCTGAAGATATTCCACTGCTCGCGGCGCACTTTCTTCGAAATTTTGCGAAGGAGCACGACAAACCCGATATTGAGATGGATCGCGAGTTGCTCGGCTTTTTGCAGGCGTATTCTTGGCCAGGAAACATTAGGCAACTTCGCAATACCATCGAGAACATGGTCGTTCTGGCGTCGGGAAATCAACTGACGGTCGACAATTTGCCGCCGCGGCTCTCTACCGATCCGCAGATGGAACATCAGCGGGTGCAAATCTCGACCAACTCACTCGTTGAGCTAGAACGCGTCGCCGTGGAAAAGGCGCTCGCGGAATTTAACGGTCACCGAACCCGCGCCGCTGAATCACTGGGAATCTCCGTGCGTACGCTACAGCGAAAGTTGAAAGCCTGGGGGATGGAGAAACCGAGCGTCGTCGCGACTTCGTAAGTCAATTCTTGGAACGAATCGCGATCGCAACTTGTTTCCATTGTTTCCATTGAACTTGGTGAAATGAGTCCGCCCCCGCTTCAACCATCGCAATAGGACATTGCATGCCCGCGCTTCAAGAAACTTCGACTAGCGTCGCCGAACTTTCCGATCTTCTTGATGCACTGACCGCGTTGCGAAATGGCAAACAGGGCGTGCGGCTACCGCTGGGGTGGACAGGTTTGGCGGGCCGCGTGGCGGATGCGTTCAATGATGTCGTTGAACTCAATGAACGCATGGCGGGCGAGCTAGGGCGGCTCAGCAGCGTGGTGGGAAAAGAGGGCCGATTGTCGCAGCGGCTTTCGCTAGGGAAAGTTGATGGATTTTGGAATAGCTCAGTCGAATCGGTCAATGAATTGATCGACGACCTAGTGCATCCGATTAGCGAAACTGCACGCGTGATCGGTTCAGTCGCGCAAGGTGACTTGTCGCAAAACATGTCTCTCGAAGTCAACGAGCGACGATTGCAGGGGGAATTTCTCCTCGCAGCCCGCACGATCAACCGCATGGTGGATCAATTGAGTTCGTTCGCCTCCGAGGTGACGCGCGTCGCACGTGAAGTGGGAACGGAAGGCAAGCTTGGCGGACAAGCTCAGGTCAAGGGAGTGGCCGGCACCTGGAAAGACTTGACCGAGAGCGTGAATAGTATGGCGAGCAATCTGACTAGTCAGGTGCGCAATATCGCCGAAGTGACGACCGCAGTCGCCAAGGGCAATCT
>JBKJSI010000834.1:0-10560 GCA_046595915.1 Pirellulaceae bacterium | reverse complement strand
CGGAGTCTCCATCGGTGTCCCGCTCTCCGAGCGCAGCATCTGCCTCATCGATGATCACCACGACGGGGCCGAGCGATCGAAGCACCGTGAGCACTTGCTCGAGGTTGCCTTCCGTTTCGCCGACATACTTGGAGCGAAAGTTGCGCAGCTTGAGGCAGGGAATGCCGATCGAGCCGGCGTAGCACTCGGCGAAGAAAGTTTTACCGGTTCCCACGGCGCCGCAGAGCAGGTACCCCATCGGCGCCATTTCGAGTTTGCCCTCGCCGATCCAGGCGGCGTCTTGCTCTAAACGGGCTTTGGCTGCGGGCTGGCCGACCAGCAAATCGAGGGTATGCGGCGGCTCGACAAACTCCACGAGCCCCTGGCATTGGCGCTCGATCATCCCTTTCTTGAGCTTGCGAAACTGAGCGAGGTCGATCGCTCGGGCGCCGCCTTGAGAAAGTAAGACATTGAGATTGAGAAGACTCAGCCCGGCAGCATTTTGCGCCAGGCCTTCGACCGACATTTTTCCAAGCTTACTCTCCGAGTTTTCGCCTACGACCGAGGTGATGAAAGCCTTCCTCTCCTGGGCGGATGGCAAGGGAATCTCGATGTTGGCGACATGAGGGCTGTTCACCAGTCGCTCACTCACCTCGGACAGCTTTTCGGTGATCAGACAAAACGCAATATTGAGCCGCTTAATGTAGGGATTGGCCGCCCATCCTAAGAATCGCACAAGTCGTGCCGCTTGCGAGCGGGCCTGAGCGGACAGGTCTCCGGCGGGAAGCAAGTATTGGGCGTGCTCAAATAAAAACGCCATTCGCCTGCGCTTGTCGGCGCTTTCTTCGAGCAGATTTCGCTGCAAGAGCGGCTCTAAAAGATCTATCGCTTTGTCGGGGTCACGTGACCAGGTGTTCGGAGCGCCGATCGCGCCAGCCACATTTTGAACCATGCGTTGCAGGCGTGGACCATCATCGCCGGCGATCGGTCGCAGGCCACGCCCCAGGTCATAGCTGAGCGCTACGTCCCACGCTCCAAATACCTGCGTGGCGAGAAAATCGGCCAGGCTGATAAAGGTCGTGGCGCCGTTGCGCTCGCACGGAATCAAGTCATGGACGTTGCCATGCAGCACGAACGTGTTGATCGTGCCGGAGTAATAGAGTTCGGCCAGCGTCTTGGTCCAGGCCGGGTACCACTCAGGCAGGGCCGGGGCTGGTTTTGCCGATATGTCATGAGTCATTGAACACCGTTCATTGAACCTGTGCCTGCTTGGCGGCGCCAAGCTCCTTTGCTTCGTCTTTGATGCCCGAAGTTTCTGGCGTCACGAGTCCCATGTCGATTTCGAATTGCTTGAGGGCTTGATCCGCGAGCACCGTTTCGGCCGCTTGCTCGCGCTGGATATCGACGATGCCTTCGCTCGACAGGTCGGCCGCCACTCGGACCTTGGCGCGATTTAAGCTGATCTTGTCTTGGATCACTTCTTCGATCTGGCCAAAATCAGTCGTAACATCGAAGTTAAAACTCTCAGCGAGCTTGGCGATTTCGGCTTCCGCCTTGCTCATTTTCAGCTCGGCATCATAGCGAGCAATCTTTTCTCGGATTTTCGAAAGCTTGCCGGTGGCGTGCTTGACCTTGGCGATGTTGTTGTTGTACGCCGCCTCATGCATCTTCAGCTGGGCTTCGTTCTCGGTCAGTTCCGACTTGGCTTTCTGCATTTCTAGGGCAAACTTGGCCGCCGTTTCTCGGTCGCCGGCCTGCAAGTAGGCTTTGACTTTGCCTTCCAAGTTTTTGGCATGCTGTTGCGACGTTTGCACTTGGCGTGTGACACGTTCGACCAACGCCCGATACTGCTCTAAACCCTTACGCCCTTCGGTCAATTGCGATACCGCTTGGTCGTATTCGTATTGCATCTGGGCGATCGGATCGGCCGTCCAGAAGAGGTTTGCTAGTTTATTCACCTGCGCGCGGAAGGCGGACCAGAACTTTCCGAGAATCATGGGTAATCGGTCCTTAAACGAATGGCCAATGTTGTCCGGCGGTACCAGTCAGCCGAGAACATGTGTTATTGCATAGGTACTGTTATTGCATAATTACGTAGCGTCAGAATCGCACACGCGGCGCGCCTCTTTCGCGGGTTTCTTGATACCCCCCTGAACGGTTAATGTCAATCAACGGTACGCATGAATGCGTCGCAATTAAAACGCAAACCGTACTTCAACTTGCTGATGGACGAGCGGCGGAATTTCCGCTGCCTGAATAAGCGGCGCGCCAGCGACAACACATTCTTCCCAAGGGGGGATGCGATCTTCCCGATAATAACGTTCGACGTAGCGCCAATCAGTAGCCACAAAGTCGCTGTACCAGGCATTTAGATGGTGAATGCCGGCATCATGCAAGAGGCGCATGCCAAACGCGGCGGCCTCATACTCATAGTCCCGCAAGACTTGCAGGAAGGCTCTTTCTCGAGCGTATGTTGGAGTGCGTTTAGCTTATGAGTGAGCGACGGGGCGACCCATTGAACCGAATGGCCAAAGAGGTGCAATAGGATAAAGCACTGCATTTCGAACGGCACATCGGGATCGATGACGATCCGTAGACCGTCGAAAATGCCGGTTCGTGGGGGCTCTAAATCGCGGTATTCCAGTATGAAGCCGCGCTTGATCACGGCCGAAGTCGTTTTGGTCCAGAGTTGAGTCAGTAGCGCGTCGGAGAGATAGCCCACCTGAGTCGCGCGCCGCGCGCCAACTATTTCCGACCCTGGGAGGAGCTTGTTCGAATCATCTAACAATCGTCAGTCCTATGGGAGCGGTTGCCGAATCCTATCTCAATTTGCTTGCTACGCCATGGTCCAGATTAGCGAACGCCACCCAGTTTGTGCGAGGTGGCAAGTGGCTGGCTGGTTTGTTTTGATGAGTTCTTCGCCCGAAATCGAATCGACTTATCTCCCTTGAGGAATTCGCCGACCTGGCGTCCAAGGAGCGCCTAGATCATCCATTCGTTTCAAAAGAGCCGGAATATCCGTATCGAGCAGCTTGTTGAGTTCGATCATGGCGGCGTCGAACTCTTCGCCGGCGACATCATATTGGCGGCGATGGGTTCCGGTGGGGCCTGCTGTGCTTCCCATTGCACCCATCATGGCATTTGACAAGCGACTCGAAAGTCCCGGCATTGCATCCTCATTTCGTCGAGGTCGAGTCGAGTCGCCGCTGAACTTCTCTTGGACATCGAGCAATCGCAACTGTAACGCTCGAATGTCTTTCGAAAGAGCCGGGTCCACTTCCGCGGCGGAACTCGTGAGTGCGTAAATTGCATCGAGTTGTTCAGTTGCTTCCACGGCGCTTTGTGTCGCTGCGTTTACCGCATTGGCGAGCTTGGAAACTTTCTTGGTAAACTCCAAAATCGATTGACGGTTGACTTCGGAGGTATCACCAAAGGTGATCGGCTCGATCTCGAATACTGTTTTGGGAATCACTTCGGTGACGGCGCCTTCGACCATTTGCGACACCTCCACCGTGTATTTGCCAGGAACCGCAATGGGGCCCGCGCCACCGCCGCCGCGTCTGCGACCCGATCCGCCGCCTGCGTGGCGGAAGTCCCAGGTTGCGCGAACCATTCCTTTGCCGCCGGACGTTGGAATCTTGCGAACGACATTTCCGGACATACCGCGAATGGTCAGCCAGCGCGAAGGGGCAACCTCTCGGTCCTCGGCCTTGAAATTCTCCCAGGTTGGATAGGGAACGTCCTTGCCTGCGGAATGTAAGTCGCGGTCAGTCTTCTCTCGTTTCGATTTCTTCGACTTCAGTTCTTCTTTCAGATGGAATGTAAAAGTCGCGCCATATTCGGGATTGGGCGCGGTGTAGAAATTCGCGCCTTGGAAAGCCCGCGCCGAGACGCCCATAGGGCTCACGATCTGATACATCGGCGCCTTTTTGATTGGGAATAGATGATTGGTTTCCAGCAACTCGGGCTTTAGATCACGGAGAGGCGAGTAGTCATCGAGGACGAAGAAACCTCGGCCGAAAGAGGCCAAGACCAGGTCATTTTCCGTACGCTGGATCTCAATATCCCGAATGGCGATGGTAGGCAGGCCTGACTTGAGGGCGACCCATTTCTCTCCGCCGTCCAGCGTGAAGTAGCAACCGAATTCCGTTCCGCAGAATAGCAGCTTGGGATTGACGTGGTCTTGTTTGAGGCAATAGACGCTGCCGCGTGGTGGTAGGTCACCCGTGATGTTTTGCCATGAGACTCCGCGATCGGTCGATCTCACAATATAGGGTTTGAAATCGCCTCGCTGATGGTTGTTCACAGCTACATAGACGGTATTGGAATCATGAAGGTCGGCTTCGATGTCGTTGATATAGCCGAACTCGGGAATGTCGAGATTTGCGAATCGATCGACTTTGCGCCAAGCCGCTCCGCCGTTTTCGCTGATCTGCACGAGGCCATCGTCGGTTCCAACGTAAAGAAGTCCTTCCGCCTTCGGTGATTCATCGAGCGCGACAATATTGCCGTAGAGCGAAGTGGAAGAGTTCTTTGCAATGGCATCGACTCCCCAGACACGTCCCATCACTTTGAGCTTGTTGCGGTCGATTTGGCGAGTTAAGTCTGGGCTTACTGCGGACCAGTTGTCGCCGCGATCGTCACTGCGGAAGAGAATTTGTGAGGCGAAGTAGATTCGCTTGGGATTGTGCGGAGAGATGAGCAGCGCGGAGTCCCAGTTCCAGCGCAGAGGTGGACCTTCCTTTGCTTCTTGCGGTTTGATATCGACCGTCTCGCCGGATTTTCGGTTGTAGCGGACCAAACCTCCATATTGCCATTGAGAGTAGATCGTATCGGGGTCTTGGGGGTCGACTGCTGGCTCGAATCCATCTCCAAACACCGTCACAAACCAGTCGCTGTTGCGGATTCCATGAGCATTGTTCGTTCGAGATGGCCCGCCTTGGGTCGCATTATCCTGAGTGCCGCCATACACAAAATAGAATGGCTTATCGTTCGAGACGGCGACTTTGTAGAACTGAGTGATCGGCAAGTTCTTCTTATAGTCGTAGGTCTTGCCTCGGTCCCAAGATTCGTAGAGCCCGCCATCGCAGCCCAAAATAAGGTGCTTCGGATCATTCGGGTCGATCACGATGGCATGGTTATCAACATGCTTGTCATCCTCACCCAAATTGGCAAAAGTTCGGCCCCCATCCTCACTGATCATCATCATGGTATCGAGCGAGTAGATACGGTTCACGTCATGAGGGCAACAAACGATCTCGTTGTAATACTGCGGGCCATTGGAAACATAGCTGCTCATTTTCTCCCAGGTTTCGCCTCGATTGCTGCTGCGAAAAAAGCCGCCTTGGCCTTCAGCAGCCTCGACAATCGCATAGACGATCTCTGGATTGACGGGTGAGACATCCATGCCGATTTTCCCAAGATCGCCGCCGGGCAAACCGCGATTGATTTTTCGCCACGTAGCGCCGCCATCGGTCGACTTGTGGATCGTAGATTCGGGTCCGCCATCAATGAGTACCCAGGTGTGCCGCCGCCTTTGATAGGACGAGGCATAGAGTATCTCGGGATTGGAAGGATCGATGTGAACTTCATTGATTCCCGTCATCGGACTGATCTCAAGAATCTTGTTCCAGCTCTTACCTCCATCGGTCGTTTTGAAGAGGCCTCGGTCGCCGCCATCCTTCCAAAGCGGACCTTGCGCCGCGACGTAGACAATGTTGTCATCCTTGGGATGGACGGCGATCATTCCTATATGTTCGCTGTTCTCTAAGCCGACCCGCGAAAAGGAGAGTCCGCCATCGGTCGATTTGTAAAGGCCGTCGCCATAGCCCACGCTTCGCTGCGAATTGTTTTCCCCCGTGCCCACCCAGATGGTGTGTCGATCTTTGGGGCTGATTGCCAAGCAACCAATCGAATAAGAACCGTAACCATCGAAGATCGGCTCGAAGGTGACGCCGGCATTGATCGTCTTCCAGACACCTCCTGAGGAGGCCGCTACATACCACGTCGATCGCTGAACAGGGTCAACAACAATGTCCCCGATCCTGCCAGACATCAGCGCCGGACCGATACCTCGAAACCTAAACGCGGAAACAAGGCCAGAATGGATTCCCGGCTGAGCGTCTTGCGGTTTGTCGGTGTCTTGGGAATATCCATTGAAGCTTCCAAAGCCAAGGCTTAAAAGTAGGCAGCCCAGCGGTTTCAAGAGGGAGTGGAGCTTCATTTTCTTTCGCTTTCCAGGAGAAATTGAGTCGCTGCGGCACTTGCCATCACTGCGAGTACGTCACTGCCAAAGGCGATGTGAATCGCTATACTTCTCAGGCTCGCCGCGACTCTACATTAATTCGAGCTCAGACCTTGTAAACTAGCCAGCGTGGCCCACGAATTCCGGTTCAAAGGAGGTTGTGAAGACTTGTTCGGTGAGCCAGGCAAGAATGGCTACTGTTTGTTCTCACGGGAGGCTCTCGCAAAGTAAGCAAAATAGAGATAGATCGGAATGCCCAGCGCCAAAAGTACCAAGCCCGCGATCGATTCCTTGGGTAACTCGATTAGGGTGTTCACGGTAAGTGCAGCCGCGACGATGACAAAAATTAGCGGAGTAAAAGGATATCCCCAGACCTTGTAAGGGCGCGGTTCATGTGGATGGGTGAAGCGAAGAATGATCACACCGCCGCAGACGAGGCCATAAAAAATCCAAGAGACGAAAAGTAAGCAATTCGTGAGTTGGTCGAAGGTGCCGGTGAGAGCGAGTACCGAGCCCCAAAAGGCTTGCGCCAACACGGCCGTCACGGGAACATGGGTTCGTGCATTGACTTCACCAAGTGGCCTAAAAAAGATTCTGTCGCGGGCCATGGCGTAAGGAATGCGAGCGCTAGTTAAAATGTTCCCATTGAGAGCCCCGATAGCGGAAACGACGAAGGCGATTGATATGAGCTTCGCGGCGTTTTCACCAAGGAAGGTTCGCGCTGTTTTTGCGGCAACCGAAATCGAACCCGGTTCGGCAGAGGCAGCGACTTCGGTGTAGGGCAGTGCATAAAGGTAAGCGAAATTAATGATGCAATAAATTGCCATTACCAGAATCATCCCGCCTATTAACGCGCGGGGCATATTCTTGCCTGGATCGCGAACTTCGCCGGCGGCCATCGGCATGTTGTTGCAACCATCGTATCCCCATAGCGCGGCGAGCATAGCCACGCCGAACGCCGGAAATCCGCTCCAGGTCGGCTTCCCCTCGGGCTGGGCGAGATGCGACCATGAGGCAGATCGTGAAAGGAACAATGCACCGCCGATGATCAGCACCAAACTGGCGACCTTGAGCAGCGTAATGAAGGTCTGAAACTTCCCGCCCCATGCGACCGCAAAGCAATTGAGGACCGAAATGGCCAGAATCGAACCGATCGCGAGGATCTGTTCCCAGCCCAAGAAAAGCGTGTGGTCGTAGACGCCAAACGCTTTGAACTTGTACTCAATCCACGGCGTGCCGAAATCGATGAAGTCACGCGAAAAAGTAGCGATGCCAGCCGCCAACGCTGCGATCGAAGCGGTGCTGGCGACGGCAAACCGACCCCAGCCATAAAAGAACGCCATCGCTTGGCCGTAAGATTGCCGTAAATAGATGTACTCGCCGCCAGCGTGTGGGAGCATCGCGCCAAGTTCGGCATAAGTAAGCGCCCCCATCAGCGAGAGAATTCCCGCAGCGACCCAGGCGCCGATGAGCTGAAGCGGAGAACTCACTTCCTGCGCCATGGCTCCGGCTTTTAGGAATACGCCGGAGCCGATGACCGATCCAACCACGAGCGCCGTGGTGTCCCATGCGCTCAGACCGCGTACGAGAGGAGAGTCTGTGGCCGAGATGGTTCCAGTTGACGCCGGCGTCGCGTCAGACGAGTCGATTGTCCCTTTATTTTGGGGAGGATTATTGCTTGTCCCCTCGAATTCGTAGGGATTGGGTTTCGAATCTTTCGACATAGGTGGGCTACTTCCCGACAAGCTAAGGGGCGACTTTCGACGGCGATGAACTAATCCGCATTTGCAGAAGCAACTTTCTCTTCCCAGAAAGAGATCGCTTTATCGTAAATCGCCAACGTGTTGGAAAGCTGCTTCTCGTCACTAATCTTGATTCGCTGCTTGGCTTCTTTGCACCAATCTAGGAAGAACTTAGTATCACGTCGGCTAATGCGAGGCTTGCCTTCGATTTCGACATAGATCGGGCCCGACATGGCGAAGCGATAAGTCTTTTGGTTATCCGTCACGGTCCGAACGGTCATCCAACCGCTTTCGGTAAACTCCACTTTCGGCAATTTGCCTCCCTGTTCAACCCACTTATGCAGCTGGACAGTGCTGGCGACCTTGCCATCCTTAATCAATTCGAAGTAGACAATCTTGTCGCGGGTGGCGAGTTCCGCCGTCGTTTCGATCTCAAGCTTCTCGCCCGGAATGCCTTTGAAAACGCGCCCGGCAAAATGGCCATTAAATTTGGGGCGAAGCATCGGGCCATTAGTCACCATGACTCGCCCCTCTCTCAGGCCCTTCCACCAAGGTTCATGCGAAAACTCAGCCGGCTTTTCGGTGAATGGATCGCTATGAACGTAGACTCGGTTGTAACCAACCGGGTTAGGAAGAACCCCGGAAGCACTCCCGGCGGAGGGCGGCAACCGAACGCCGCAATTGAGAAGGCGGAAATAAATCTCCATCGACCACGCACCATTATCGATCTTGAGCGGATAAATATCCTTGTTCCGTGGCTTACCCCAAGCTTCATTATCCATCATCCCATCGCGCTGCTGGTGATTGTTGGCGATGCCGACCGAATCAATCACTCCATGCGCGACCCAGATCGGGAACTCCCACCAAAAAGGCTTTTCGCCATCGATATGAACGTTGCCCTTCTTACGGGCGAGCAAGCCGACCGCAGTCGCGGAAGGATAGTCGCGACTTAGGCCTTTAATAGGCAACGGTTCTTGGAGGCCGAAGAAGAGCAAAGCCCCGCCCTCGCGCTCATCCTCGCCCGCCATCACATTCGACCAGTGCTTGGGCAGGGGCTCGGTCGTCAATGCCGTCGGTGGCTTCTTTCGCTCCCACAAGTTTTGATCATTCCACCAAGTGATCACCGGCGCGACATAAAGATCCTCGGCCTTCATCAGCAGTGCAATGTCATCCACCGGGCGGTGAACATGTAAATCGCCTGACCACCAACCTTCTTTTCGCATATCGACGAAACGCTCCATTTCGATCTGATGCGTATCGTTCGTCGTTTTATCAACTTCAAAATTGCCTACCGCCAATTTGTATTCCGGGCCGCATTCGAGTTCATATTCATATTTGCCCGGTCGAAGTTTTAAGGAAATCATTCCATCGAAAACGAAATGATCATGCCAATAGACCGACTTGGCCGGCTTAACGGGCTTTCCCTTGCCATCCTTCAAATGCATTCGAGCGGCGACCTGCTCTTTCGACTTCTTATCGAGAACTTCGATCACTAAGTCGCCCGTTTGGGCCAAACAAGAAGCCGTAAAAAGGCTCGCAATCGCCCCCCAGAGCAGCGTGCTTCTAGTTTTTGCTGATCGCATTGACCCCTCCTGTGGCGGATTTCCGCAGCGGCAGTGTAGGGGAAAAGCTGGGCATTCCGCGAGATTCTTTCGGCAAAATGCTGCTTTTCCGGGCGGATTTGAGCGTGACAAGTTGCAACAATAGTGAACTGAAGTTACTTTTGTACCGTATAGGGCGCGAGCGTTTGCGCCGAAATGTCTTCCCTACGGCCCGTCGAATGTCCTTTCGTTCACCGCACCACGTCACTTGCCTAGTCGCTTTTGCCGCGCTCCTTTTGAGCGGCGGTCGCGAGTTATTGGCTGGTACTTGCGGTGATTACTTGCAGCATAAGGCATCGCGCGAAGTGAGCACGAAGGAATCAGACGCGACTCCTGATCGCGAACTGCCATTCGCCCCAAAGCCTTGTAATGGCCCGCGTTGTTCCCAAGCTCCACCGGTCACGCCTAGTTTTCCTGCGCCGACCACATCCGCTCCGAGCGAGCCTCGAACCCAAGTCATTCTGCCAAGTGCTCATTTAAAGTCATCGATCTCGAGTTCGTTTTGGCGTCATGCGCCTTCGATGAATTATCTCTATTTCGCGGCGGAGGATATCTTTCATCCTCCGAAAAGTTCTTAGATCGCGAGTTTCCTGCGATTTCTCAGCGCTGAGCGATGCACCTTCATACAAAGGTGAAGCGGCTGCGCAATTGCTTCTGGGGCGGACGTGGCTTACATCCTGAGCATGAGAATTCCGCCGAACTCGCTTTGATTGTTGCGAGTGCGTTTGTTGGCCTCGGAATTTTCGAATTCCCAAGACGGCCAACTCAATTCTACGCCGTTGAAACTGTGTAACGCGCGTAGCGCAAGCTCCTGGCCAATTTCGATTCAGATTTGCAATTGCGATTCGCATTCCGCAATCGCATGGATTTATTTTCGCCTTTTTTCTGTTTTCTCCCTCTCATGCGTCGTCATCGTTCCGGTTTTACGCTCGTAGAGCTGCTGGTGGTCATCGGCATCATCGGCGTGCTTGTGTCTTTACTTCTTCCCGCCGTG
>JBKJSI010000827.1:0-4262 GCA_046595915.1 Pirellulaceae bacterium | reverse complement strand
ATCTCGATTTCGGCGCCCTCGTCGACATCGGCTGGAGCACGACCGGGCGCGACGACACGATTCCCCGTGCCCCACATGTCCTCACTCGGCGAACCGGTGACACGAGCAGTATTGATACGACAACGATCAACAACTCGATCGGCTTCGACCGCGACGTCGACATGCTCCGCATCTATGCGGACGCCGGCATGCAGCTGAATGTATCGAGCATCACTCCTGGCGGTGGTTCAGCTGTCGATACCTATTTGCGAATCTTCAGCGCAACCGGACAGGAGCTTGCCAGCGGCAACCAAGGCGGCGCCGGGGGAACGGATAGCGCAATTTTCAATGTTGCTCGCAGTGACTACTATTACGTTGGCATCTCGAGCGCCGTAGGACGAACCTACAATCCCTACATCCCCGACACCGCGCCCATCGGCCCTATCGGCGACTACCGCATGACGATCTCACTGCAAAATCAAAATCGTGTGGCGGGCCGAGCGCAAGGGGAGCCACAATCGAAGTCGTCGACCGATTTTCTCTTTGCAAACTGGCTCCCCAGCTTTACGGGCAATATCGAAAACACGTCGAATACTAAAAAGCGAATCTTGGCTTAATTCACCACACCAAAAAATTGAGTGGCTCATCGTCTTAAAGGCGCAGGCGCGTCTGCGGGAATGGCGCCTCGACCGCCTTGTGCGGGAGGCGGAGCAGCAACCTTCACCGCGCCGCGAAATTCAATGGAATGGATCGTGGTGGCCCCCTCCATCGTCCCGACGCCCAAGCGATCTTTCAGAGGAATCGCCCAGTGCTCCGCGATCGAAAGATCGGCGCCGTCCGTTTTGTGCGTGGCGATGACTTTGCCATCGAGCAGGCCACGAATCTCGCCCTTGCGCACTTCGACCATCATGGTGTAACGCTGACCATTGCGCAACTTCACTCCAGTCGCCTTCGTTACATTATCGCGAATCGACTTGCCATCGATCTTCTCGAATCCAGCCAGATTTTCGCCCCCTGCATCGACCTCAAAGCAAGCTTGCTTGTCGCCGATCGGAAAGATCAGCACGATCGAGTCGGAGCCGCTATGTCGCGTGAAGGAAACGCGACATGCATATTCCCCCTCCGGCGCAATAGGCAAGGTGACTTTCGCCCGTTCCATCGAGGAAACTTCGAGGACATCTTTTAGCTTTCTCCACTCTCCAGATTGAGCATCCTTCCGGACGTCAACCTCGGCGATCAGCGATCGCCATTTCGGATCTTCCGCTCGGCTAGCGGAGGTCGAGAAGATTGAAAGTGCGCATAGTGCGGCGAAAACCACCGACTCTTTCGGCAGAAACATGGTCAAATCCTAAATCGCCGTCACGCGCCTTACGAGAAAGTTAATCTGCCAAAACAAATAGTGCGAGCATTTGGCTTGCGAACTGAGCGGAGCCGAAGATCATGAACCCCAAGAATTAGCGAGGGATTCGAAGCATTGAATCCCAAACGAAAAATGAAACTTAGCCGCTATTTCGCCTCGGCGACCGCTTTGCCGCAATTGGCGCAACCGGAAGCCAGCGGAACCCGATCAATCGAAACCCGGCTAAGTTTGCGACAACCGTCGCCCAAAAACTAAAAAAAAGGGCAACGCCATCAAGCGGCATGGTCAATGCCGCAAAGATCACCGGCACACCTCCCCAAATGGCCGCAGTCACAATCCAAATGCGAGAGGTTCGCCTTCCCAGAGACGTGATCAAAATCGGCAGAGAGAACAGCAAGACTCCAAAGAGAAACCCAAATGGCGCCAAGAGCTCTGCAAGCGAAATGTGACGAGATGATGACAACAGACTATTGAGCGTCACTAACAATCGAACGAAAGCGAAGGCGACGGCAAGGATGGCGACAAAAGTGGAAATCGAATAGAGCCCGAATTGGGCGCTGCGAGGCGGCAATGCCAAGCCTTGCACGGGCACACCAAATTCCAAGCGAAAGAACACGCGAAACGAAACGAAGAGTGCATAACTAATCCAAAGTCCCCCCAGTGCGAACAGTTGACTGAGAGCCATCAACTCAGCCTCTGCTCCCTGCGCATACTGCCACACTCCCACTCCCCAAAAGAGGCCAAAGCTACAAAGCACTTGTCGCCATGGCGCTCGAAAATGGCCGAATCCCATGAGCAAAAATACGATGATGACCTCACCAAATCCCATGCCCATCAAGAGGATATTGCGAAGCGGGAGCAAGCCAAGCTTAGGAACTAGCTTGTCGATAGTAGGGATCAGATGAACCAGCAAGATCACTGCCAGATTGCCAAGGAACAAAACGCAAAGCCCTGCCGTCCCCTTGGGAAGTGCCTTGCTCCAACTCATCCAAAGCGCAAAAAGGCTGCTACGTTGCTCAAGTGCGTTCATGAGTTCCGGTCTGCCAAGGCTTCAGGGAAGGGGCTTCTCTTTTCTCGCTAATTCGACTGAGAACAGATCACCGACTCGCGAGCCCGATTCCGTCCGACCGCAGAATCGACCTAGCCAGATCCCACGCCTCCCAGTCGCTCAATCAGCTTCTTACGCTCCATCGCATCCATATAAGAGACCTGACAGCTATGGCTCTTATCAGTCGCCGCGATGGCCCTGGCAATCACGGCAGGCGTGAACTGTTTTGCATTCATAAGATCGATGATCACTTGAGGATCGCCGAACATGGCGCCAGCTTCTTGGAGCAGGGCAGTTATGTCTTCAGGCGTGGCATTGGGTTTCGGCATGGGAAAGGAGATTCATGGAGATGACAAGTCAATGTAATTAAACACTGGCAAAACGCCAACGCCATCCACTAAATTGGCTTGTTCCATCGAATTCATCACGTTTCCCCGCACAGGCAAATATCGTGGAACCCTTTTGCGTGAAGGAAAGTGCGAAACACATAGGCCTTCCGGTCGGAACCCTGTATCGACTCGCAAGACTGGGCGAGATTCCACACCACTGGGAAGGGCGGCAACTGCGATTTCTGTTGCGAGATCTCGATTTATTTCTTTCTCGCCCGTATACGGAGCGCGAAAGGCTGACGACATTTTGAGTTTTTGGGACTTCGAGAAGTTACAAATGCACACCGCAAAACGCAAAGCAATCGAAGCCGCCGGCTGGAAGGTCGGGGACGCCGCCGATTTTCTTGAGATGAGCGACGAGGAACGCCAACTCCAGGGCGCCCGCGTAAGCATTGCTAGAGCGATCCGCCAGCAACGCGAAGCCGTCGATCTATCACAAAAAGAACTCGGCGCCAGACTAAAAACCAGCCAGCCGCGCATCGCCAAGATCGAACGAGCAGCGCCCGATGTCTCGCTCGATCAACTCGTCCGGGCGCTAACCGCCGCCGGAGGCACAATCACCGTCCAAGGGGCGTCATCGAAGCGAGTTCAGAGTAGGAAGCGCGGCGCCGTGGTGTTGGAAGTGAAGACTTCGAAATAGGAATAGCGTTAAAGCGTGGCCATTCCCAGCCAACTGCAACACGCCAAATCTTAAGCCCTGAAGGGGCGGCATATAGTAGCCTAGTGCACTGTCAAATCTACAAGTGGGAGTTGACGTGTGGCTGTGTTTCGAAAACAAAACGGCTCGAAAAGCCTGAATTCCTAGCTCGTTGCAGTCCGTTTTGTTTTCTAAACACGGCTCAGTTAAACCCGAAAATGGAATTTGGACGAAGCACTAGGGTGAAGCGAGTACTCTCGCGCAGCCCTAGGTCACCGGCGTCAATCGAAAACCAAAGCCCTCAAGGGGCGCCCTCAATCACTCCGTAGCATTTACAATCGCATTCGCCCAATCATGCCCCAAAGTAACCGACATTCCTATTTAGACTGACGCGGCGGCGACGTAAGTTTCGGCGGTGGATAGGAAGCCTTACGGCGGCGATACTCTGTGTGCGTTACCTTGTCATTGAACGTTTCGATGTATACATCGAGAAAAAGAAATTCCTCATTCACAAGCGGTTCAGAGATTCGGTACCTCCACCGATGGCTGCTGTAGATGTTGTCGCGAGGTTCTAGCGGCATTCCCAGCATTTCGACGACATTGGTTGAGTTCATTCCGCCTTGAATTCGCGTCGCTTGCGCACTGGTAATCGTTCCGCTGGAGGGTTGTCTCCACCACCAACACAATACCGCAACCAGCGCTGTCATTAGCAGCATGGAGCGAATACCAAACTTGATTCTGGGCAGGCGGATCATGCCGCTAGTTTAACTTGCGGCGGCCGGGCGGGTGCCTGGGGGCAAGTCGCCGCAAACAAACTTGCCCCGACAACAAAATTCAAGCGGGTAACCC